>JBJTNX010000258.1:0-3367 GCA_046074325.1 Sphingomonadales bacterium | reverse complement strand
TTCTTTGACTTTCACCAAGAAACCAACAGATTCTTTGCCGTCAATGATGCGGTGGTCGTAAGAAAGCGCTACATACATGATTGGTCTGATTTCTACTTTTCCGTTGATGGCAACCGGGCGTTCTACCACATTGTGCATGCCGAGAATAGCAGATTGCGGCGGATTGATAATAGGCGTAGAGAGCATAGAGCCGAACACGCCGCCGTTGGTGATTGTAAAAGTGCCACCGCTCATGTCTTCGGGTGTAATTTTACCGTCGCGGGCTTTGATTGCCAAGCGCTTGATTTCGCGTTCGATGTCGGCAAGGCTCATTTGCTCAGCGTTGCGCACTACCGGCACCATAAGGCCTTTTGGCGAAGAAACGGCTATGCCGATGTCAGCGTAGTCATGGAAAATCATTTCGTTGCCGTCTATTTGCGCATTGACAGCAGGGTATAATTTGAGTGCTTCGGTCACGGCTTTCGTGAAAAAGGACATGAAGCCAAGATTGACTTCGTGGTGCTTTGCAAAAGCATCTTTGTATTTGGCGCGGATGTCCATGATGGGTTTCATGTCTACTTCGTTGAAAGTAGTGAGCATGGCCGTTTCGTTTTTTACCGAAACCAAGCGTTCGGCAATTTTACGGCGCAGCATCGACATTTTTTCACGACTTTGTGCACGGGTGCCACCCCAGCCATGAGCAGCTTCGGTAGAAAAGCCGGCCGACATAGCCGCAATGACGTCCTGCTTGGTGATGCGTCCGTCTTTGCCACTCGCTTTGATTTGAGCTGCATTGATGTTGTTTTCTTTGAGCATTTTGGCTGCCGCCGGAGAGGCCGAACCCGCAGCGTAACTGGCTGGTTTTACTGGGTCCGGATTGGGTGCTGGAGCCGGGCTTGCCGCAGCTTCTGGCTTGGGCGCTTCGCTTGCCGCCGGAGCCGCTGGAGCTGCTGGGCTTGCACCCGCAGGGCGTGCTGCGCTGGTGTCTATTAGGCAAACGACTTGCCCCACCTTGACGACATCGCCTTCGGCTGCTTTAAGTGTGATGATACCGCTTTCTTCGGCAGGTAGTTCCAAAGTGGCTTTATCTGAGTCGACCTCGGCAATAGCTTGGTCTTTTTCGACGTAGTCGCCATCGGCAACAAGCCAAGTTGCAATTTCAACTTCTGAGATCGATTCTCCCGGGCTCGGGACTTTCATTTCTAGTAAAGACATACTGTTCTATTTTAAGCTTACTTTGCGTAGGCAAAGAGGTCGGTGAATAATTTCTTGAGACGAATTTCGTGTAATTTTTTGGATCCTTCGGCACTGGCCGCACTTGCCGGTCGGCAAATACCCACAAGTGGCAGGTGGCGCAAGTTCATGGCCATATGCATCCAGGCACCCATGTTAGCGGGTTCTTCTTGGGCCCACAAGATGTTTTCGGCTTTGTATTTGGCCAAAATAGCTTCGATTTGTGCTGTAGGGAGCGGATATAATTGTTCGATGCGTACAAAAGCCATGTTCTTGACACCTAGTTCAGCTGCCTTGACTTTCATTTCGTAATAGAATTTGCCGCTACAAAGCACAACGGTATCTATATTTTTTGCTACTGCTGTTGGGTCGTCGAGTACTTCTTGGAAGCCGCCTTTTGCCATTTCGTCGAGGCTTGAGGTGGCATCTGGGTAGCGCAACAACATTTTTGGTGAGAAGACCACTAATGGTTTTCTGAAGTCGCGTTTGATCTGGCGGCGCAATAGATGGAAATGGTTGGCAGGTGTTGAGGTATTGACAACTTGCATGTTGAGGTCAGCACATTGTTGTAGGAAACGTTCCATTCGTCCGCTCGAGTGCTCGGCCCCTTGACCTTCGTAGCCGTGTGGTAAAAGCATAACCAAGCCACTTTGGGTAGCCCATTTGTCTTCGCCGGCAGAAATAAATTGATCGACCATAATCTGAGCACCGTTGAAGAAGTCGCCAAATTGCGCTTCCCAAATGGTGAGGCCAGATGGATTAGCAAGAGAATAACCGTATTCAAAACCTAAAACACCATATTCCGAAAGTAAAGAATTGTAAATGCTAAAAGGCGCTTGTTTTTCTTGTAAATGATTGAGCGTAAGCACTTCTTCTTCGGTGTCTTCGGTTTTTACCACGGCATGTCGGTGCGAGAAAGTACCGCGTTCTACGTCTTGACCTGAAATGCGCACGGCATGTCCTTCAGCCAGAAGCGTGGCGTAAGCCAACATTTCTGCAGAACCCCAATCTAGCTTATCACTTTCAATGGCAGCTAAGCGATCTTCAAAGATTTTAGCGATTTTTCGGAAGTATTTTTTGCCTTCGGGTAAAGTCGCCAATTTGCGACCGAGTTCGAGCAACTGTTTTTTGGCGATGCCCGTTTCTGGTGATTTGTCGAAATCTTCGGCTTTTCCGTGGCGGTAATCTTTCCAGGTTAGGCTCAAGAAGTCGTAGACCCAAGCTTTTTCGCGGCTGCGAGAGGCCTCGTATTCGTCCTCAAGAAATTGTTGATATTGCTGCTCTATTTGCTTGGCTTCTTCTGCATTCAGCAAGGCTTCGCGCTGCAATTGTTCCAAATAGATTTCTCTTGGATTGGGGTGCTTGGCAATAATATTGTACAACTTAGGTTGCGTAAATTTAGGTTCGTCACCTTCATTGTGCCCGTATTTGCGGTAACAAAGCAAGTCGATGAAGATATCTCTATGAAATGCCTGTCGGTATTCCATGGCAATTTCGATGGTGGTCACAACTGCTTCGATGTCGTCGCCGTTGACATGAAATACTGGGCAAAGCGTGGTTTTGGCAACATCGGTGCAATAGGTAGAGGTACGGCCGTCAAGGTAGTTGGTGGTAAAACCGACTTGGTTATTGACGACTATATGTACAGTTCCGCCTGTGCGGTAGCCGTCGAGGCCAGCCATTTGAATGGTTTCGTAGACAATTCCTTGGCCCGCAACTGCGGCGTCACCGTGAATCAATACCGGACAAACTTTGTCTTCGGATCCAAAAACGTGGTCAATTTTGGCCCGAGCAATCCCTTCTACTACGGTATTCACCGCCTCTAGGTGCGATGGGTTTGGCGCCAAAGTGAGTCCGATTTGCTTGCCATTTTCAAGTTCAATGTGCGAGGTGAATCCTTGATGGTACTTGACATCGCCATCAAAGGTGGTTTCAAAATCGAATTCTTTACCTTCGAACTCACGGAAGATGTCTCTTGGGCGTTTTTCAAAAATGTTGGCTAAAGTGTTGAGTCGGCCGCGGTGCGCCATCCCCATGACAAAATATTCTACACCTAGGGCTGCTCCTTTGTGAACGAGTGTATCGAGGGCTGGAATCAGGCCTTCGCCTCCTTCAATTGAAAAGCGTTTTTGCCCAACAAATTTTTTGCCGAGAA
>JBJTNX010000257.1:0-3196 GCA_046074325.1 Sphingomonadales bacterium | reverse complement strand
TGCGCAGAGTAGCCGACTACCTCGAGCAATTCGACCCTGAAACGACCATCTAAATGGCGCTACAACTCGTTCGACCGCTCTGTGTTTTTGACCTAGAAACAACTGGACTTCAAATTACCAAAGACCGTATTGTTCAAATTGCCGTCATCAAACTTTTTGTAGATGGCCATACCGAAACTTTCAATGAGTTGGTAAATCCTGGGCAAAACATCCCAGAAGAAATAGCGGCCATACACGGCATTACCAATGAAATGGTTGCCAACGCCCCTAGATTCGAAGAACTCGCACCACGCCTACTCGATTTCATTGCCGATTCCGACCTTGCCGGTTACAACTCCAATAAATTTGATATTCCGGTGTTATCCGAAGAATTGTTGCGCTGTGGTATTGACTTCGACCTCGGTGCACGTCATTTTGTGGATGTGCAAAACATTTTCCACAAAATGGAACAACGCACCCTTGCAGCAGCTTATCAGTTTTATTGTGGCAAACAAATCGAGAACGCGCACAATGCACTTTACGACACCCTAGCCACACTAGAAGTACTGCAGGCGCAGACCGAAAAATACAGTGACCTAGACAAAAACATTGAAGGCCTTGCCAAATTCTCGACAGTGGGCACACAGCAAAATGCCGACTTCGCAGGACGTTTGTCTTTCAATGAAAAAAACGAAGTATGCTATAATTTCGGTAAACACAAAGGCAAAACCGTTGCCCAAGTTTTACAGCAAGAGCCCGGTTACTATGGCTGGATGCTCGAGGCTGATTTTCCGCTGCACACCAAACAAGTTTTACGTAAAGAAATGGAGCGCATCAAGGCCAACAATAACCATCAACAAATCGAAGACAAACTAGAGGCGCTCAAAAATAAATTCAAAAAGCCATGAAAATCATTTGTATCGGACGCAACTATGCGGCGCATGCCAAGGAAATGAACTCGGACTTGCCAACCGAACCACTCTACTTCTTAAAACCCGATACAGCACTACTCAAAGAAGGTGATTTTTATTTTCCTCAATTCACTTCAGACCTCCATTTTGAATGTGAACTTGTGGTGCGCATCGAAAAAGTAGGCAAGCATATCTCCCCAGCATTTGCACACAAATACTATACGCACTTTACACTTGGCATTGATTTCACTGCCCGAGATATCCAACAACAGTGTAAGGAAAAAGGCTTGCCATGGGAAAGAGCAAAAGGCTTTGACCATAGCGCACCCCTCTCCACAAGCTGGATTCCAAAAACGGAGATTGATTTGCTGAACACTGAATTCAAGTTGTTTCAAAATGACAACTTACGCCAAACCGGACATCCGAAAGATTTTATCTTTAGTATCGACCAAATCATTGCATATGTCTCTCAGTACATTACCTTGAAAACCGGAGATCTCATTTTCACCGGAACACCTGCAGGTGTTGGCCCTGTTTCAATCGGAGATGTATTGCGCGCAGAGCTCAATGGCCAAACGCTACTCGAGCTTCACATCAAGTAATTATTATTGCTTTACAACAACTGCACCCTGGCCGTTTTCTAATTTCAAGATATACGTTCCGGCCGGTAGCTCAGACATATCAATGGTATATTGATCGTTTAAATCGGTTAACCCAACTACTTTTTGGCCTAGTAAATTAAAGATGGAGCCACCTGTGCTTCCCTGAACGCCTCGCACACTTAAGGTTCCTTTCGTTGGATTGGGATATACGATTAATGTTGGTAAATTGCTTTGCTGAACGCTTAAGTCTGACCCAGGCTCGTTTTCAAGTAAGAATAAACCACCTAAATCTTGACCTACCAAAAGTTCCAGATGTATGTCGCTATCGAAATTGGCTATTGCAGGCGCAGCATAGGCTCCAATTTGGGCACTTAGACCAAGAAAATCAGGGCTTCGTTCATTGAATAGATCATTTGCATTTCCGTTGATTCCGTCGTAAAAATGAATGTGGCCGTCGAGGGCACCCACCAAAAGAAAGGTTGTATCGAGGTATCTAAAAAAATGCGGAACTGCAAAGCCATCTGGGCCATTACTTTGGACGTTTACACCTCCTAGATTACTGGAAGCCAAACTAAATTGTGCTGTAGTAGCGCTTCCGGTATTCTGATAATACTGAATCAGGCCGCCTTTGTGGCCAATCAATAAATCGAGTAAACCATCTTGGTTGTAATCAAACAATTGGGGTGCTGAGAAAAGAGGAACTTGTATGACTTGATTGTTTTGGTCGCTTAAAGGGCTTGTTTGCAACTGAAAAGTAGGATTGTTACCGGTAGTTGTATTTATAAAATAGAGCAGCTGGCCATCGTCTTTTCCTAAAATGAGGTCTGGCTTACCATCGGCATTGAGGTCACCTAGCGCTGGCAGCAAACGCAAGCCCAAATTGGCGGTAGAGAGATTCAAAAAGTCTTCATCGACGAGCAGCAATTGTGGCGCACTGACCGTACCTATATTTTGATAGTATGCAATTCGGGCGGTTTTATCCAACACGGGCTTGTAAGCATAAAAATTGGCCACTAACAAATCCGTGAGACCATCTGTGTTGACATCGAAGGCCAATGGCACTGAGCCTGCGCCATGGTCAATCATGTCACCTTGTAACCAATCGTTGTCTTGAAAAGCGAAAACGGGTGCCTGATTACTTCCTAAATTTTTGTAAAACCAAACGCTATTTTCATTTTCCGAGACATTATTGGCATTTGGTGCAACAACGATATCTTTTTTCTGGTCGAAATCTACATCTACGTAAAATGCCGCCGGAAAGAGCTGTAAATTGACTGGAGTGGTATTACTCGGGAAATTATAATCGGCACTCACCATGGCAGAATTGGTGTTGGGTGCTGATCCTCCGTTTATTAGACGAATGAGGTTGCCATAAGCAACATCGCCTAGAACGAGGTCAAGTACGCCAGATTGATCAAGGTCTATAGCCAAAACCGTTGAGCCTGCGTGAGCTTTCGGTGCGTCATTTGGCTTGAGTTCTGGATTGACGACATTGCCCTCATTACAATATGGGCTCGGGTCATTTAAAAATAAGGAATTACTCGTGACATCTTCTCGGTATTTTCCCCAACATCTATTTTTTAGGATAAAAACCAATGAATCTGAATGCCCATATAACTCCTGACTCTGATTTTGATGGTACTGCAGGTATTCACCACTAATATGATAGGTCAAGATATCCATGTCGCCATCGCCTTCTACATC
>JBJTNX010000256.1:0-4334 GCA_046074325.1 Sphingomonadales bacterium | reverse complement strand
TTTTGTTGCCAGCGGCGGTCCATTCGGAATGCCAAATGGCGCGGTCGCCATCGATGGTAATGCCGTCGCGGGCTGCGGCAAGCTGGCGGTCAAAGTCTGTGGCGCTTACGCTCAGTTGGCCGTTTTCGGCCCAACGGCGTGCGGTTTCTTTTACGACGGCAAAAGCCTCTGGCAAAATAACGAGCAATTCTTCTTCGATGCGCTCATCGATGGTTTTGACCATTTGATCAATTTGGTCGTAGAGCTTCTCTTTTTCGTCGAAGGGCGTATTGAGGTCTGCGGCTTGGGCTTGAAGCGCAGTAAGTTCCTCTTCGAGAGCGGCTATGCTTTGGCTTACTTGGGCTTGAAAACCGCGCGTTTTTTCGCGGAGTTGGTCGTCTGAGAGGTTTTGGATAATTTGCCATGCGGCATTGGCTTTTTCAACGAAAGGCCAGTATTCTTTGCGGTCTTTTGCGGTCTTGTCTCCGAAAATGGATTTGAGTAGATCTCCGATCATGAGTGTGTTCAATTTAGCGAACTTCAAAATTAATGAATTCTATGGATTTTTAGCCCAAATAATTTGCTATTTCAGCTATCTTTGTGGCATGCATGAATTAATCGTTATCCTTGATTTTGGTTCTCAATATACCCAACTGATTGCCAGAAGAATCCGTGAACTCAACGTTTATTGTGAAATCCACCCTTGGAACAAAATCCCTGAGCTCGGCGGCAACGTCAAAGGCGTTATTTTGTCGGGTAGTCCATTTTCAGTTCGAGACCCACAAGCACCGCGTCCAGACCTTAGTGCTATTAAAGGCAAGTTGCCACTTTTGGGCGTTTGTTTCGGCGCTCAGTATTTGTCTCATCATTTTGGCGGCGAAGTTTTGCCGTCCAACACCCGCGAATACGGCAGGGCGCATCTGAACTTTGTCGACAACACCAATATCCTGACCAAAGGCCTTACCCAAGGTTCGCAAGTCTGGATGTCGCACGGTGACACCATCAAAAAAATACCGGCCAACTATCAAATTATTTGTTCTACCCAAGACGTCGAAGTAGCCGGATACGCCATCGAGGGCGAGCAAACCTTTGGTATTCAATTCCACCCCGAAGTATATCACTCTACTGAGGGCAAGACCTTACTTCAAAATTTTATCGTCGACGTTTGTCATTGTGCTTGTGACTGGACGCCCGATTCATTTATCGAGGAAACCACCGCGCGCTTGCAAGCGCAATTAGGCCAAGACAAAGTCATTCTCGGTTTATCTGGTGGGGTAGACTCCTCTGTTGCGGCTGTGCTTTTGCACAAAGCAATTGGGCCAAATCTACATTGTATTTTTGTAGACAACGGTTTGTTGCGTAAAAATGAATACCAAGATGTATTGGCCTCTTACCAAGGTATGGGCTTAAACGTAAAAGGTGTCGACGCCTCGCAGCGTTTTTACGATGCACTCGCTGGCCTAACCGATCCCGAACTCAAAAGAAAAGCAATTGGTAAAGTATTTGTCGATGTTTTTGACGAAGAATCCAAATTAGTCGAAAATGCCAAATGGCTTGGTCAGGGCACTATTTACCCGGATGTCATCGAGTCTGTCTCGGCAACGGGTGGGCCTTCCCAAACCATTAAATCGCACCATAACGTGGGTGGTTTGCCAGACTACATGAAACTTCAAGTTGTCGAACCACTCAGGCTATTATTCAAAGACGAAGTGCGTCGCATTGGCCGCTCCTTGCAAATCGATGCGCGCATTTTAGGCCGTCATCCTTTTCCGGGTCCTGGTCTTGGAATCCGCATTCTCGGCGAAGTCAGTCCAGAAAAGGTGCGCATCTTACAAGAAGTCGATGCGATTTTCATTAATGGCCTCAAAGAGGACGGCCTTTATGACAGCGTTTGGCAAGCGGGTGCCATTTTCTTGCCCATCCAATCCGTTGGCGTCATGGGCGACGAACGCACCTACGAAAACGCAGTTGCATTGAGGGCCGTGAGCTCTACCGACGGCATGACCGCCGATTGGGTGCATTTACCTTATGAATTCTTGGCTAAAATATCGAACCGCATTATCAACCAAGTGCGCGGCATCAACCGCGTCACCTACGATATCAGTTCCAAGCCGCCAGCCACCATTGAATGGGAATAAGATGAAAAGGGTTCTTTTTGTTTGGTTGTTCTTTTTTGGTTGTTTCAGGTCCAATGGCCAAGCCTTGCCAATCATCGAACAAAACGGTTCTAAATTTTACCAATATACCATTCAAGAAGGGCAAACGCTCAATGGACTTCAGGCGCTGTTTTCGACCGACATCGATCAATTATTGCAACTCAATCCTGGCCTCGAAAGAGGTGTAGAGGCCGGCGCGCAAATTCTCATTCCGGTCAAACGCGGAACCATCAACCATAAAGTCCAAGCCCAGCAAACCCTATTTGCCATCTCAAGGCAATATGAAACACCCGTAGATTCCCTTTATCTTTGGAATCCGGGGGCTAAAAACGGTCTAAAAGTAGGGCAGGTTGTGCGCATTCAACATGCCATTTTACCTTTCGATGCCACACAAACCACCCCGATTTCAAGTCCTGCGGTGGCTGTTAAAGCGCCAAAACGCTCAGATTCAATTGTGAAGCATACCGTCCTAGAGAAAGAAAACCTCTACGCGATTTCCAAACGCTACATGGTCTCTATTGATACCTTAATGGCAATCAACCACTTGAGTAGTTCAAGAGTAACACCTGGTCAGGAAATACTCGTACCCATTCGGCAGCCAAATTCGCAGCCGGTTCCCGTACAAGCGGTCCCGGCGCCATTGCCAAGCCCGAAAAGTTCATTTGAATTCCCAGTAGCAAAAAAGGAAAGTTATCATATTGCTGTTTTTCTGCCTTTTCAGCTTGATTCCAATGCCAATAACAACCGTTTCATTTCCAGTGCGGCCCTAGATTACTACATGGGCCTCAAATTGGCACTCGATACACTGAAGCAGCGCGGTCTGGTGGCCAACATTTATGTCTATGACGACAACTCAACTAGCTTTAGTCTAGAAGATCAATTGAATAGTCCGCAAATGAAGTCAGTGGACCTCATTTTTTCTCCGCTTCAAGAAAAACAGGCTAAAATGGTAGCATCCTATGCAAAAATCAACGGTATTCCCGTCGTTTTTCCTGTTCAAATGCCTGCCTCTATTGTTCAGATGGCCCCGAATTTTATGGCTTACACCACGCCAGATCAAGCGCTGGTTGAAAGCCTGGCCAAACACCTGCATCAAAATTTCCAAGGCCATACCGTCATTCTCATCAATAGTCCAATAGAGGCCGACCAACGTCTCGAACAGCAATTCAAAGCCGCATTTGCTGCCGTTCCTACAACACAGTCCAAACTCAAGCTCCAAGAAGCAACTTGGTCTACTTACAATAAGTACAAATCGATCGGTGCACCCCAAATTGTGGTGAGTTTTAGTTCTGAACGCCTGAAAGTGGCTGCTTTGCTTAGGGCCGCTGCGGCCGATAGCATGCTGCTTGTTGCTGGCCACAAAGACTGGTTAGACTACAAAGAACTCGATGCACCTGAGGTCCGTGACCAATCTTTTTTGGTGGCCTTGCCGAGTCATTTTAACTACCATGACCCACAAGTCATTGCATTTCATAAAACTTACCGCAAGCGCTACAACGCCGACCTCAGTAAAATGGCTTGTTTAGGTTATGACCTCACCTTACATATCGGTATGCAATTGCTCGGTAATGCGCAACCTCAAAAAGGATTAATTAGCAATATGCAACTCAACACCAGCGCCAATTCGCTCTTTATTGAAAACAAAGCAGGGGTGGTTGTATGGTATACAAATGCCCAATTGTTAGTCCCTCAACATGAATAAAAACGCTATAGCAGAGCGCTACCGTGCGCTACAACTTCATATTTGTGCAGCCTTAGAAGCGCTCGACGGGCAGGCCAAGTTCACCGAAGACGCTTGGGAGCGTCAAGAGGGTGGAGGCGGCCACACCAGAACGCTAGTTGGTGGCGCTATTCTCGAAAAGGCAGGTGTTGCATTTAGTGCCGTGCACGGCCCGGTTACCGACGCCATGAAAAAACAACTCGGCCACGAAGGCGAGGCCTTTTTTGCAACAGGCGTTTCCATTGTTTTGCACCCAAAGCATCCGCGGCACCCTATTATGCACATGAACGTGCGTTACTTTGAACTCGAAGACCAAACCTATTGGTTTGGCGGCGGCATCGACCTCACTCCACATTATGTCGATGGTGGTAAAGCCCTTTCGTTTCATCAGTCATTAAAAGCAGTTTCTGACCAATACAGTACTGACTTCTATCCAAAATTCAAAGAATGGGCAGACCGCTATTTCTACTTGCCACACC
>JBJTNX010000255.1:0-4116 GCA_046074325.1 Sphingomonadales bacterium | reverse complement strand
CAATTATTTTGCACAAGTCAATGTGGCGCATCATTTTGGAGATCGAGGCGCTATTCAGATTTCACCAACTTTGGTACACCGAAACTATGTTGCCAACACCGACCAAAACGATCTTTTTGCGCTTGGTGTAGCGGGTCGTCTCAGACTTACTTCGCGCTTCGCGCTTGTCGGAGAATACTATTACTGTTTTAACGACCCTCAATTTCGTCAATCCGGTTTCACTAATAGTGGAGCCATTGCTCTTGAGTGGTTTACATTTGGTCATAATTTTACGATCAATATCACCAATTCAGGTGGTATCGGCGAAACTCAATTTATACCATATACTACCGAACAATGGCAAAAAGGTCAATTTCGGCTTGGCTTTACTGTTGGCAGGAAATTTGTTATCGAATAAAACACCAAATAAAATAACGGCATATGAAAACTAGAAATTATCTCCTTTCCTTTCTTGCATTGCTCGGTTTAACTGCTTTTACGCTTGTTGCACTCGAGCATTACGTTGTCACTAAGGATTTCAGCATCGAATTCAAAAGCAAGGACCCTTCAGGTTCGTTTAAAATCATGGAAGGCGAAATCGATTTTGACGAGAAAGACCTCTCCAATGCCAATTTTGACTTTAAAATTGATATCCGTTCAATTTCTACAGGAAACGGCATGATGACTAAAAAAGCACAAACTGCCGAATGGTTCGACACCGCAAAATACCCATATGCTAAATTTAAATCTACGAAAGTCGAGAAAAAAGAGGGCAGCACCTACAACATCAACGGCAACCTGACAATAAAAGGAATCACCAAAGCCGTTACTGTTCCGGCTACCTATTCAAAAGCAAATGGCAAAGTCATTTTTAAGGGGACGTTCTACGTAAATCGTATGGATTTCAAAGTCGGCAAGAAAAGTGACGCTGTTCCGGATCAAATGAAAGTCAATTTTGAAATCCCTGCTCAAGGTAAATAAGTTAAATGCATGAAAATTATTTTCTTTTCATTCTCAGTAATTAGTTTGTTGCTTTTCTCTTGCACTAGGGAGAAAGTAACGCCTATAGACCAACAATGCAATTCCACCATTTCATTTGCAAATGAAGTCCTTCCTATCATGGAAGCCAACTGTGTGAGTTGTCATCAGCCGGGCAATGCCTCTGGAGGTTACGACCTCAGTTCGTATAACGCAATTGCGGCCAACGCAAATGCCATTGTTGGTTCCATGAAAGCAAATGGATACCAATTGATGCCGCTTGGCGGGCCGGCCTTAGCCGATAGCACCATTCAAAAAATAGCTTGTTGGATCAGTCAAGGAAAACAGGATAACTAAATTCACAACTCAATTATTCACCATGAAAAAATCAATTTTACCGCTCTCCTTTTTTATCCTGGGATTAGCAGCATTTTCATTTGTTGTTCCCAAAATAGATGGCATACAGGCCTCACCTCTAGATGCAAATGGTCCTGCAGGAGGAAAAACCGGAGCTCCAGGCGAACAAAACTGTACCAGTTGCCATAGTGGCGCCACCCAAAATGGCACCACTGAAAACCAATTGATCATCAATAACGATATCGGTTTTGGAATTACACAATATACACCGGGCGCAACCTATGCGGTCAATTTGTCTATGGCGAGTAATCCTGCAAAAAAAGGTTTTCAAGTGACTGCTTTGAATGGCGCAAATACCATGGCTGGAAATTTTATCGCAGGCGCAAATACCCAAATTAAAACGGCAACTATTGCAGGTGGTCAACGAAAATATGCAACCCACAAAAACACTTCAAACACCTCGGCTACGCAAGTTTGGAACTGGACCTGGGAGGCGCCTGCTACCTCAGAAGGAGCAGTTACCTTTTATGTGGCAACAAATAAGGCCAACAATAACAACAATGACAACGGTGATATCATTTATTTGTCACAACATGTCTTTTTGAATGACGACGCAAGTCTTCAAGATGCGACCATTGAGAACACCTTTGAAGTAGGATACTCACCTGAAAAAGGCGCGGCTCTCATTACATACGCTACACTTTCTCATGCCAAAATGAGCATGAATTTGGTTAACCTTGAAGGAAAATCCGTTTTCAACAAGCAATTAGGAAGTACAGAAATAGGCAATAACAAACTTTGGGTAGAAATGCCAAAAGGCCTTGCAGATGGCATATACGTTTTACATTTCTTTGTGGGCAACAAGGCTTATTCTTCGCCAATTAGTATTCAACATTAATTGAATGTAAGGAGCGTCGCTTTTTGGGCATAAAATCCTTTTTGCTCGATAATAAATGACCTGAGGCTGCTAAATGAAGCTTCTTTTTTTGTCAGTTTGTAAACATGAAGTAAGTACCAATTGCCCTCTTCACTAAAATTGGCAAAAGAAATGTTTTGTAGTTTTATGAATCGACTTTCTGCCTGCGTCAACTGGTCCAAGTTATAAAGACACATTCCACCGTAAAATAAGGCATTTGCATCGTCTGGATACACCTCTAGAATTTGATCAAAATGCAAGAGTGCAAGCTTGTAATTTTCTTTTGAGAAATCATCCAAAGCTTGACTCAAAAGATTGATATATGGAATTTTAAGAACCTGTTCTCCGAACACATTTTCCGTTGGTCTTTCAAAAGATTTGTCTTCTTCTTTTCGGTGATAGCGGTAATCAACAGCTTTGAGATTTTTAATATACAATTCACGGCCCATTTTCAAGGCCAAGGATTTTCCTTTGGTTTGGGTTGCTTCAATTTGCCGAATAGGCTTCTGTTCCAAACGTTCCAACACTTCTATTAGAGATTCCGAACGATGGCTTTTTTCTTGCGTTTCAATAATAACTTGTTTGGGTGAGATGCGCAGTTGGGTTGGTGCCACCTTCATCTGTTGAATGTCTTTTTGTTTATGAATTTTAATGATTTGGGTGTGCTTTTGTGGTCCCTGCACCTTTGAAGTAAATTTTGTTTGAGGTAATGGCATCATCAAATACCCGATGAAAACCGATAAAATAACGAATGCGCTGACCAAGGTTATTTTGAGCTGCAGTCTTTTCTGCTGCTTGTGTTTATCAAATTGCTCAAAACCCTTCCAAGCATTGGCATCTGATTGAAAGCCCTCCAACGCATCCATTGCAAAAACGTCATCTACCAGTGCTTTTTCGATCTGGTGTTTTTCCTTCTGGTTGTTGGTTCGAAGGTATTTTTTAAAAAGCGCTTTACTTGCTTTCATTTTGCTTGTGTTGATCCATCAATACTTTGAGTTTTCGTTTGCCATTTTGGATATGGCTCTTAACCTCATTATAGGTGAGGCCTGTTTGGCTCATAATTTGTTCGTAACTCAATTGCTCGAGGTAGAATAAGGTAATGCATTTTTTTTGTTGCTCTTTAAGTTGAACCAGGGCCCATTCGAGCAAATTGAGTTCCCTTTCGATATCAACCGCGTCGTGCTCAATGACCTCCTCTACATGTACTTCTTCAATTTGGTATTGCACAATTTTATTTTTTCGTAGAAAACCAAGAGCGGCATTGCGTGCTACAGTATGCAGCCATCCTTTGAAGTAATTGATTTCATGTTTGAGTATCAATTGAGGCAGCTTTTCAAAGCACTCCATAGTGAGGTCCTCTGCATCGGTGTTGCTTTTCGTGTATTTAAGCTGGACACCAAAGACAAGATGTCCATATCTTAAGTATAGTTCATCGATACAAGCGCTCCATTGTTTGTCTTTGTAGACCGCAATGAGCTTTTCATCGTTTAATGACTTCAAATATGCCTTCCTTCCGAGTATCATCTCTTGCAAAGATGCCGAAAATACAGGCTTTCCACAAAAAAATGCAAAATAATGCAACCTTTCAAATGCTTGATCGTTAGACCACTGTGCTTTTCCTGAACACAATTTTTAAAATTTCTTTCAAAAAAGCATTGCGAAACCAAAAAGAGTACATATCTTTGCACCCCGCAATTGAGACAACGGTCTAAGACAAACGGGAGTTAAAAAGTTAAAAAGATGAGTAGGGCCGGGAGGTTTTACTGATTACATAAGACAAGTTCTTTGAAGTATTGAGAAATAAGGAAACAGCGTTTTTAAGAATAAAAACAAACATACTCGAGCTCTTAAAATTCGAAGTTATTATACAACGGAGAGTTTGATCC
>JBJTNX010000254.1:0-4165 GCA_046074325.1 Sphingomonadales bacterium | reverse complement strand
AATGACGCGTGAGGTGGCCACCAATTAGACCAGATCCGCCTGCAATAAGCACCGTTGGCATATCGTCTCTTACTGTGGGCATGTGCTTTTTAGCTTTTGGACTGATTCTGGTGCTGCTTCTTGTAACGCCTTACACAATTTTTCTTTTTTTATCAAAGCTTCTTTAAGTAAAATTGAGTCTTGTTGTGTGGCCTTGGCCGACCAAATTTTAGTACTTAACCGATTCACTTTTTGAGCTTGGCTGAGGCATTCGCACTGCGTTTTATCGACTTGAGAACAAGCGCCGAATAGAGCAGATAAGCTAAGCAAATAAATGGCTAATTTTAGTACTTTCATTAGAACAAAAATAAAACTAATTCGTAGAAACCCACATGCGCCTTTTGACTTCTTTTGTTTTTCTTTTGTCATTGACCCAAAATGCGCTTGCCCAAGACTGCACAGCACTTTTTCAGGCAAAAAAACAACTGGTTGCCAACACAATGTTGTGCCCAAGCGCAATGAACGAAGACCTGACGCAATTACACAAACATATTCTAGAAACACACCCCGACCCAACATATTACGGTGAAATCAATGACCTGAGTAACGCTTTTCAAAATGCCAAAGCAAGCATCAGTCAACCGCTGAGTGTTTTTGACTTTATTCTCGTCATTAATAAATATCTAAGCGCTCTAAAGGACTCGCACTCAGGTATTAATCCAAAACAATTTCTGTACAGTGTCAATCTCAACAGACAAGTTTTACCCTTTTTTGTGGAGCAAATTGATGGGCACTTTTACGTGAGCTCTGCCCATCACCCAGACTTTATTCTTGGTGCAGAACTGCTCCAAATTGATGATTTCAGTGTTTCCCAATTATTCGAAATAGGTAAAGCCTTAAGCCTCAACGAAGGAAATGCGACGGCCGCTCGTGATGAAATTGCCAGCGAGTACATGAGTGTTGCTTATAACTTACTTGCGATGAGCTTAAATACACCACGTTCGGCAACCTTAACCAGCGTAGATTTAAAAGGAGACACCATTCAGCAAACCATACCCTTTACAGCTTCATGGAAATACTTCTTAAGTGCATTATTCAAAGGCAAGGAGGATAACGTCAGCTACATTTTTGATGAGCAAAACAATGGCATACTGACTATTGATTCTTTCGAACCCCTTTCTCTGAGTCACTTTAAAAAACAGGTAGATGCTTTTTTTAGCGAGGTCAAACTACGCAATTGCCAAACCGTCTATATCGATCTGCGAAACAACCTCGGTGGATTACTCAGGGCAGAAGAATACCTGTATAGTTACATCAATACGAATAAAACGCCAATTCAAACCAATTACCTCTATAAACGCTCCGACTACGACCGCTTTGCCCTTCTTTCTCCCATTCAGCAAATGCAATTCGTCAATCGAGCAAAAATCGTATATCCAAATGGGCTAATTTCCAAAGAATACGACTTTTATAAGTTACCAAAGGGGTCAACGTATACAATCCTTTACGACTACATTCCAGAGAACAACCTCAACTACACCTTTTATGGTGACTGCAAACTCATTCTTAATGCCAACTCGATGTCTGCTTCGGTTCTATTTGCTGGATGGTTTAGGCACATCCAACGGGGCGAAATCTTAGGCGCTACATGCATGGGTGGAATGGGCGGCACTTTTGGAAATCCGGCTGTAATCACATTAGATCATTCGCAAATAGATGTCATGGTCTCTACGCTTAAATTTACGCCTCTACACATCCAAGAACGCGTTCTGGCACCCATAGAACCAGATGTGCCATTAAAAGCAACCAGAGAAGATATTTTGGAACGACGCGATCCTTTTATGCGCTACCTCAAAAGTCACCAAAAATAATATCCAGCCCAAACTAAAATATAGCGCAGTAATTTGCCTATACCCATGAATACAAATGTGGGTAGCCAAGGGGCTCTAAAAAATCCGAGCGCTATTCCAATTAAATCTCCTATTATCGGAAGCCAACATAGGAGGGCCATAGCGCTACCAAATCGATGTATTTGTTGTTGCCACCGCAAAATGGCCTGGGGCGTTGCGCCAAGTCTTTGCAACCACTTTGGATGTCCCAGATATCCAATGCCATAGTTTAACCAAGCACCAAGTGTATTGCCCGTCGTTGCAACTGCAATACAAGCCCAGGGTTCAAAACCATAAACTAGCATGCCCGTCAGGATGAGTTCTGATGCCACTGGTAAGATCGTAGCGGCTAAAAAACTGGCTAAAAACAAGCCTAAATATCCGTATTCAAAAGTCATAGGTATAAAAAAAGCCGGTTTCCCGGCTTTTCAAATTTTCTAGTGAAGCTTAACGCTTGACGAATTTTTTAGTGAGCGCATGGCCATTAGACGTGATATGTACAGTGTAAATACCAGCTGCCCATTGCTCTGATGCCAAAGTGAGCTCTTGTGCACCAGCGGCCAATTGATTAAGGGTTGTGTTTTGCATTACTTTGCCTGAAACATCGGTTACTACGACATTCACATCAGCTGCATTTTGCAATTCAAAACGCAAAGTTGCAGCGGCAGTTGTAGGGTTAGGTAATACAACAGCTTGTGCAATTTCGGTTTGTTCTGCAACACTCAAAATTGGATCAAAATTCATGCGTACCATTGGTGTATTGGTAGTGTAGTACCATGTGTTGTCGGCAAGATCAAGGAAGAATGATGTTTGTGGCTCAGACTTACCTGCATTTGAAACGCGAAGACCTGTTGTGAAAGAACCAACAACAGCCAAATAAGTGGTGCCGGCAGTTACATCGATATATGGCTCTAACTCCATGACGAGGATTGTGTTTAGGTTATTAGAAGCCAATACAAGTGGTGCTGATTCTGACTCAAACATGAAGTCACCTGTTGTAGGGTCTACAGAATAGAGTTTAACAAAAATTTCAGTTCCTACAGTTGCGCCAGAAGCGCCACCTGGCAAACGCACGTTTATTGCCTTAAGTGTTGCATCTTGAAAAATATCAAAAAGGTTACCAACCTCAAAGCCATCGGTACCGTTAGAGGTGCTTCCGGCAGGCGTACCGTTGTCGCGAGCATAAATAAAGTCTGTGATCGCAAAATCGATATTTGCCATTGCGTTATTTGCTGGAATATCGTCAGTTGAGTCAGCGGTAACGTTGCGTGAAATGGAGATATTACCTGGCGTCGCTGGTGGTGTGTAGAAGGTAGTCAACTCTAAGGCAACTGTATCCAAAGACGGAATACTTACAGGAGCTGAAGAACCTGTCCAGGCGCCATTGTTGGCGTTGATGTTGAGTTTAACGTTTGTTTGGGTATTTACGCCACCATTGAAGGCATCAGCAGCAAATTCGATTTCGGTAACTTGCTCATCAGGGATTTGGAAATATGGCAAACCTAGAGATCCCCAGTATGAAGAAGTTACAGATAGGTCATTGGTTGGGTTGGTTACGATTTTAACGTCGTCGAGGTACCAACCGTAGGTTACCCATACGTTTGGATTTGTTGCTGAACCTGGGTAATTGGTCGTCCAAGAGAACCGCACCCAGATTGGGCTCGGATTGGCCGTAAGGAAAGTTGCTAAATTGATAATTTTTGTGTCAGGATTAGCATAAGCCGATCCACCTGCAGCAGACAAGACAGGCTTGTCTAGGTTATTACCAACTGTGACCCATGTGGTGCCGTTGGTTGAGATTTGGATTTCTTGAAGGTCGTTGAAACGCGCTCCATATTGTTGAAACTGTAATGATACTTGGTTGCTTCCGCCTAGTGCAGCGATATCGATTGGTTGTGCAGTTGTCAGGGTGTAGGTAACATTCAAAGCCTGGGTGCCTGGTGTAGCCGTTGGGTCTCCATTTACCAATTCGGCATAGCTGCCGCCTGAAGTGGAGGTGATTCCACTATTTGACCACCAGCCGTCATTTGTCGCGTTGATATTCCAACCGAATTCAATTCCGCTCTGGCCAGCGTTGTCTATTGTCCAGTTGGCAGCGTTGGTAAAGTCATCTGACCAAAGTGTAACACCGAGGATTTTCTCGTCGGCCGGCGCTTTGGTTGTTTCTTTTGGGGCTTTGACAAGCTCCTGGAAAGTTTGAATGCGCGGCGCTTTTTGAGCATAGGCTACCGAAGCAATGGCGCTAACAAAGAGTAATAATTTTTTCATTGTCTAGAATTTAGGTAATAAATATAGTG
>JBJTNX010000253.1:0-9462 GCA_046074325.1 Sphingomonadales bacterium | reverse complement strand
ATTTTATGACATTTTCATGACAAAAAATAATTAATGTATGTTAATTTAAAATGAATCTAAATAAGCATTTTGAATTCCTTAAAATTCTCAGTTACTTTGTGCTCATGAAAGGACTGATTACCATCGGATTTATCGGCTTATTCTACAGCCAATTAGCTGCACAAATTCAGGTAATTGCCGATCCGCGCATCGACCAAAAGGTAGCAGCAAAGAATAGCAAGCAGATGCCAGGATACAGGGTTCAGCTGTGTTTTGACTCAGATAAAGCACTTATCGATCAGACGCGCGCGCAATTTGTTGCCGCGTATCCTAAAATTGATACCTACGTGCGCTTTGAGGCACCTAATTTCAATTTAATGGTTGGTGATTTTCGTACACAAAAAGAAGCGGAAGAATTGGTAGAACGCATTCGTGGACGCTATCCGCTCACCATTGTGCACAAAGAACAAATCAACTTGCCACGCATCGATTAATGCCAGCATTTCGCTCGATTAAAAAGCGACCTTTATTCAAAGTGTTTCCACCCCTGTGCGCGCAGGGTCACTGCAGCACCAGATTTATCGATAAAATAGGTGCCATCTGCTACGTTTGTCATGTGACCTATTATAGAGAAGTTCGGATTCGACTGAATGAGCTCAACATCTTTTTGGTCAATTGTAAACAACAATTCATAGTCTTCGCCACCATTTAATGCACACATGCTCGGGTCTAGATTGAAGTCGATAGCAACCATTGAAGTTTTGGCATCTATGGGCATCTTTTCATCGTATAAATGACAACCCACAGTACTGGCCTTACAAATATGTAAGATTTCACTGGCCAAGCCATCAGATATATCTATCATGGAAGTTGGCTTAACCCCTAATTCTTTGAGCATTTTTACGACATCTAGTCGTGCTTGTGGCTTGAGTTGTCGTTGCAATATATAATCGTGTCCATCTAGATCAGGCTGGATATTCGGATTGGCTTTAAAAACTTCTTTTTCTCGTTCCAACACCTGAAGGCCCATGTAAGCTCCACCTAAATCACCCGATACAACGAGTAAATCGTATTCTTTGGCGCCAGAACGGTAACAAATTTGATCTTTGGGCGCAGTTCCAAGCGCCGTTATACTGATCACGAGTCCGCTCTGAGATGAAGTGGTATCTCCTCCAATTAGATCGACGTTATAGTCTGCGCAAGCGGCTTTCATTCCGGCATAAAGTTCTTCGAGGGCTTCTACAGAAAATCGATTTGAAACAGCGAGTGCAACCGTAATTTGCTTGGGAATGGCATTCATGGCGCAGATATCCGAAACATTTATGGCAACTGCTTTATAGCCCAAATGCTTGAGCGGCATGTAGGTCAGGTCAAAATGTACACCTTCAGACAACAAATCGGTTGTGACAACCTGGCAAAGTTCATTGCCAATAGCGATAACAGCGGCGTCATCGCCAATTCCAAGCAGCGTTTCGGGATGTTCTGTTTGTATATCTTTAGTGAGGTGTTCGATCAGGCCGAATTCACCTAGATCTGCTAATTCGGTGCGTTTGTCGTTCATTGCTTGAATTTTGAGCAAAGTTAACTAAATAAAAAAAGCCTCCGATGTGGAGGCTTTTGTTGGCCCACTAGGGCTCGAACCTAGACTCTTCTGAACCAAAATCAGACGTGTTGCCAGTTACACCATGGGCCAATAAACGAGCATCTTTCAATGCGAGTGCAAAGTTAATAAGTTTTTTCTTCTCGACAAATAGGCAGATAAAAAATTTTTAGGCCGATTATTCTTAAATTCGCGTTTACTTATTTACTATTAAATCGCGCTCATGACTTACTCAAAATGGAACACGTACCTTGGTTGGCTCATCTTTGCTATTGCCTCGGCTGTATACCTCATGACCATAGAATCCACCGCAAGTCTCTGGGACTGTGGTGAATACATAACTGCAGCATACAAACTTGAAGTTGGTCACCCGCCCGGCGCTCCATTATTTATGGTGCTCGGTCGCTTGTTTTCTTTTTTTGCCGCTCCAGAAAATGTAGCAGTTTACATCAATGCGCTCTCGGCCATTTCTAGCTCCTTGACCATTTTATTTATGTTCTGGTCTTTGACGCTTTTGATCAAAAAAATCGTTCTCAAACAAGGCGATAGCCTCACCGGCGGAAATCAGATTGCTATTTTCAGCGCTGCTGCTATTGGCGCTTTGGCCTACACTTTTTCTGACTCTTTTTGGTTTTCTGCAGTAGAGGGCGAGGTATATGCCATGGCGTCCTTGTTTACAGCTGTCATCTTTTGGGCCATTCTCAAATGGGACGAAGAAATGGAGCTAACCCAACACGGCTCCAAACTTTCAGATTTGCGACCTAATCGTTGGCTTTTGCTCATCTTTTTCATGCTAGGCCTCGCTATCGGGGTTCACTTGCTCGGTATTTTGGTCGTGCCTGCAATTGGCTACACCATTTACTTTAGAACCCGAGAAGAAGTCAATATCAAAGGCTTGTTGCTTACCGGAATTATCTCGGTGGTTGCGCTTGGTTTCATTCAAGAAGCGATTATCCCAGGCAGTATTGCCATGGCCTCTAATTTCGAAGTTTCTTTCGTCAACAGTTTGGGCTTGCCGTTCTACAGCGGAACCATCTTCTTTTTCGTGCTTTTAGTTGCAGCATGTCTTTATGTGGTGCGCTATGCCCACAAAACGGGTAAAACAATACTCTACAATGCCATGATGGGCCTTGTAATGCTCTTGATCGGTTACGGTTCTTTTGCCGTTATAGTTATTCGGTCCAACGCAAACACGCCACTTGACGAAAATGACCCTGAAAATTTGGTCACCCTTCACTCTTATCTCAAGCGCGAACAATATGGTTCTGCCCCGATACTTTCGGGCCCCTACTGGAATTCATTGCGCAACGGCGAAGAAATGACCCAAGACGGACCTAAAATCCTAGATCGTTCTTCATGGAAAAACCTCTCTGCTTATTACCTGCGCAGATTTGTTGTTACAGAAAATGACATCGAAGTAAAAGCTTTTGCTACCGAAAAAGAAGCCCAAAATTGGATACGTAATAACAAAGGTGCGTACAGCATCGAAGAGAAATACTACGAAAGCAACGCCAGCATCCGAGAAAATGCTGTTGCCACATATGCACAAACGACCTTCTTCCCACGTATGTACAACGGTGAAGGCAGTTCGGCTGGTCTGCATAAACAACTCTATGCCAAATGGTCTGGTTACGATGAAAACGACGGCGCGAGTACAGAAATTGGTCGCGATGGCAAAAGACTCCCCACTTTTGGCGAAAACCTAACCTATTTCTTCCGCTACCAAGTCAATTGGATGTACATCCGTTATTTTATGTGGAACTTTGCAGGACGCCAAAATGACCTTCAAGGCCATGGCGACAACATGCACGGCAACTGGATATCCGGAATTTCTTTCCTAGACGAAGCACGCCTTGGCAGTCAAGAGCATGCTCCATATTTTACAACGAACAACCCAGGACGCAATACCTATTTTATGTTGCCGCTCATTTTGGCACTCATCGGCTTGGTTTTCCACTACCGTAAAACACCAAAAGATGCATTCATTATTACGCTAGCTTTTATTTTTACTGGTTTGGCCATTGTTGTTTACCTCAATCAAAAACCATACGAACCACGTGAGCGCGACTACGCCTATTCTGGATCTTTCTATTTCTTTGCAATGTGGATTGGAATTGGTGTTTATGCCATTTACGATTTGCTCAAGAAATACCTCGCCGATAGTAATGTGCGTGCCGGTATTGCAACTGTACTCGGACTCATCGTGCCGGTTCTTATGGGGATTCAAAACTGGGATGACCACGACCGCAGTGGCAAGACCAGTGCCCGAGACCTCGCTCATAACTACTTGGAGTCTTGTGGAAAAAATGGCATCCTATTTACCAACGGAGATAACGACACCTTCCCGCTTTGGTACCTACAAGAAGTAGAAGGCAAGCGCACAGATGTTCGGGTTTGTAATTTATCTTTAATGGGAACAGACTGGTATACCAACCAGATGAAGCTAAAAACCTATGCATCTGATCCGCTACCCATTAAGTTTAGAGAAGATCAAATTCTGATGTATGCTGGCAACACAGACCAAATTTACTTCATGCCGCTCTTGCAACTTTTCTCTCAGAATCCATCTGATACACTGATTAAAAAGGTTTTGAACTTACGCCTCAAGCACAACCCGTCAGAAGCAAAAATGGCAGCTGGTTATTTCGACCAACGCGCACGCGTCATATTTGCTGACGTCCTTGCAAAAACCCCAGAAGCTGAAGCGCTAAAAGCGCAAATTGCAAGCACAGACTCCACCAACATGATTGCTGCTACCATTGACAAATACCAAAAAGTATTCAGCTTATATGAGGCAGCACGCAATGGTCAAGTTGAATTTAAAAACAACAGCGCCCAAGACTTACAAGATTTGCTTGATCAATTTGAGCGTATTTGGTCAGCCGTTGATTTCTCAGAGGCCATGGCGTTTGTTCGCGACGATGCCAACATGATCACCGACGAACAAAACAAATTCAGCTTCTTCCCATCAACGAAGTTTGCCTTGAAGGTAAATAAAGCCAATGCCCTCAAGTCCGGAGTTTTGAGTGCAAAAACAAAAGCAGCTAATATCGTCGATGAAATCGTATTTGAATTCGATCCAGAACGCAATCAAGCACTTTCCAGAGAAGAAGTCATGATGATGGATGTTGTAGCTAATAATAATTGGGAGCGTGGGATTTATTTCTCAAGTAACCGTGGCTCTAGCTTCTCTATCGCACTCTTGAGCGCCGGCTTCATCAAACAAGTTGGTATGGCTTATGCCCTTTCTCCAGTTAAACAAGAACCTATGCTCATGGATGTAAATCTAATGGAGAAAAACATGTTAGAACACTACATTTTTGGCGATATGGCCAATCCAAATGTACTCACTGACTACTACGCCAGAAGACACACCATACAGTACCGCTCTAATTTCTTATTACTTGCCGAACAACTTTATTCACTTGGACGCAAAGCCGAGGCCATAAAAGTACTTGACCGCTCTATGCAACTGATGCCAGTTGAAACGGTTATGGACTACGGTGATATCAACCCCGTCGATCCATTCAACTCGCTTAACTACAATAAAGCGCACAACCAATTCTCCTATCAAGGACAGGAAATCAGGCCACTGAATGCTGGTATTCTACATGAATTCGTTCAGCTCTACTATCTATTGGGTCAAAACAAAAAAGCTGAAGCGCTCGGTCAAAAAATCCTGGATAATTATAAAACAGTCATCGGCTATTTTGAACACAGCTCAGTAGAATTTGCCGGAAATGCAGACAACGCCGAAGATTTAATTGCGGTGACAGATGCCATGCTCAAGATGCGTACAAGCTTTAAGGAGCAATCTAGTAATGGTGCAAAAGCCAGTGCTTTCAGCAAAGACCTCGAACGCACCATTCAAGGACTGTATAAAAAAGTATTGCCGCGCATTTACACTGGTTTGGAACAAGCTGCCAACGAAAACGGAGAAATGGGAATGGGTGAAGGCGCCTATTCAAGCCAACTCTTAAACCTTCAAACCTATATGGGTGCGCTTGCAGAACACCACGGCTTGATCAAAGCACCAGTGGTGAACAGGCAACTTGCACCCACTGCACCTGCCCCGGAAAGCATTGACATGAATGCCTTACCAGCGCCCGGCCAGGCACAAGACACCAACCGCATGATGCAGTAACACATGCGGTACTTTTTCCAACATCTACTCGAAGAATTTCAGTTACCACTGAAAAACCCGGTGTTGGTCTTTTCTATCTTGTTATTTATCATTTTGCTCTCGCCTATTGTGCTGCGTAAAATGAAGATACCTGGCATCATCGGACTCATTCTTTCCGGTGTATTGATTGGCCCGCATGGCTTAGGCTTGATTGGTGCGCGCGCTATGGAAGCCGAGGGAAGTATCAAGCTCTTTTCGACGATCGGTTTGCTCTACATTATGTTTATGGCCGGCCTTGAACTAGATTTACGGCAATTCAAACGCTATTTTAACAAAAGTATTGGTTTTGGATTCCTCACCTTTATCATTCCGTTATCCTTAGGATATCCGCTTTGTACAGAGGTACTGCATTTATCGCCGTTGGCTGCTCTACTCACCGCTAGTATGTTTTCTACCCATACGCTGGTTGCTTATCCAATTGTCAGCAAATTTGGGCTTACCAAGCACCCAGCCGTTGCCATTACAGTAGGCGGTACCATTCTCACCGACACCGCGGTATTGATTATTTTGGCGATTATTTCCAGCGCCACTGAAGGAGATCTGGATCTGAGTTTTTGGATACGGTTACTCACCTCTCTACTCATGTTCTCTTTGATTATGTTTTTGATCATTCCAAGAGTATCAAGATGGTTTTTCAGCAAATTGGACAGCGAGAAAACTTCTCAATACATATTTGTCCTGTCTGTTGTTTTCTTTGCCGCTTTTTTGGCAGAGGTTGCAGGTGTAGAACACATTATAGGTGCATTCGTGGCCGGACTTGTGCTCAACAAACTGATTCCGCATCATTCTACACTCATGAATCGGATTGATTTCATTGGCAATTCGCTCTTCATTCCATTCTTTCTCATTTTTGTAGGAATGGTTGTGGACTACAAAGCCTTTTTTCAAGGTTCATGGCCATTGTTTATTGCCGCTGTGCTTACCTCTTTTGCGATCTTTTCCAAATGGCTTGCTGCATTTGCCACGCAACTCATTTTCAAACTGAGCGCAAACGAGCGCCAAATGATTTTTGGCCTCAGTACTGCACACGCCGCCGCAACCCTCGCCATTATTATGGTAGGTTACAACGATGGCAATGGGATACTGAGTCTAAATATTGTGAACGGGACGGTATTACTTATATTATTTACGAGCATGACCTCCTCCTTCGTTACTGAAAATACAGGAAAACGCTTGCTTCTAGATCTTTCTGAAAATAGCGATCTCGAAGAAAATGAAATGCGCCTAAGGAACAAACATTTGGTTGTTTCTATGAACGAACTCAAAGGCAACGAGCGACTACTCGATTTCGCACTAATGGTTTCCGATCCACAAGTAATTAACCCCATTTCTGTAGTGAGCGTTTACCCAGACAACGAAAATGCCGAACGCATGATTCGAAAGTCCAGAAAATCACTTGAAGAAATTGTGAAACATTATTCTGGTCATGAAGCCAAACTGAATACCATCGCCACAATTGATCATAATTTATCGTCAGGGATCTCAAGGGTATCCAAAGAACTGGTGGCTGATATCGTACTCGTAAATGACTCCCGTGATTTAAATCTGATCAAACGAATGGTTGGCGACGACCGTGAACACCTACTTGCCACTTGTGAAAAAACCGTATTCTTTTGTTCATTAACCAAACCGAGTGTAGACTACGAGCGCATAGTTATTGTTGCCCCACTGCTGGCTGAATTGGAGCAGACTTTCATTTTATGGTCAGAGCGCATTCTTCGCCTTGGTAAGGAGCTCAAAATTCCCGTTGTTATTTACGGTGGCTCAAGCACACATGAACGTCTTGAAAAAGTAGCCATTGCCAATAAAATTGATTCAGAAATTAGTCTTCAAGAACTTGCCAGTCTTGATACTTTCTATCCCACATATCAAAAAAGAAACAGCGATTTGATTGTCGTAGTCTCTTGTAGAACGGGTAGTGTTTCTTTTGATTCTCAAATGGAAATTGTGGTTCAAAATGTAGAGGTCGCATTTGATAAAAACGACTACCTTTTGATATATCCCGGCTCTGTGGGCAATGACCCTGCCTTCTCGAACTATGACGACATCAATGCGGCACCACTTGTGGCGGGGGTAGAAACCATCCAAAAGATCAGCCGAGAAGTTGGAAGCATCTTCCGGAAAAACAAATAAAGCTGTTCATTAAATTGAAAAAAAGTAAATCAGCATATTGGCTCTATTTCCTTGGTGCTTACGTCATCATTCAATTTATTTGGTGGGGTTACCACCTGATTCAACTGAGTGCCAATCTCCCTCAAGAAGACGCCCAACTCTCCAAACGCATCGGTATGGTTTTTGGCGAAGGTGCTGTGTTTTTATTGATCCTCTCATTTGGTATTTACCGTATCAGAAAATCCATCTCGAAAGAAATGGCATTTCAACAGCAACAGCAAAACTTCCTCTTGACAATTACACACGAACTCAAGACCCCAATTGCTGCACTCAAATTATATATACAAACACTACAAAAACACAACTTACCTGACGATAAAAAACAAAGTATACTCAAAGGTGCTTTGGATGAAAACGAGCGTTTGAGTCAGTTAATTGAAAATATATTGAATGCCTCAAAAGCAGAAAACAAGCAATTTCAACTTCAAAAACAAGCCATTGAAATCGTCGGTTTTTGTCAAGAAATTATGGAGCGCTACCGCGCGAGATATCACCAAGATGTACTTGCTTTAAGTGCACCAAGTAAACTCATTTGCCATGCCGATCAGCAAATGCTAGAGGCCATCTTAGTTAACCTCATTGAAAATGCGCTCAAATATGGCGGTACTGCGCAACAAATTCAAATTGCAATCGAACAACTCGACCGTTTAGTTGCGATCAAAATTTCGGATGAAGGCCCTGGCATAGAGGTAAATGAACAACCGCACATTTTCGAAAAATTCTACCGTGTGGGGTCCGAAGAAATCCGCAAAAAAGCAGGCAGCGGCCTGGGCTTATTCATTGTGTCCGAATACGTGCGCTTACACAACGGGAGTATTCGCTATTTAGACAACAAACCAAAAGGAAGCATTTTTGAAATTATACTGCCCATATGAATAAAAAAACAGGACTTGTTATTCTCGATGGTTGGGGACTCGGTGACCGTACCGCAGCCGACGCTATTTTTAATGCCAAAACACCTTTTTTTGACGCATTAATGCAGCGATACCCAAATGCCACCCTGCAAACCTCCGGAGAAGCAGTGGGCTTGCCTGACGGGCAAATGGGAAATTCCGAAGTAGGGCATTTGAATATTGGCGCTGGGCGTGTCGTTTACCAAGAACTCACCCGAATCAACAAGAGTATTCGAGATGGTGAACTTGCTACTAATCCTGTTCTGCTCGACGCTTTTCAAAAGGCATTGCATCCGCAAACACGATTGCATTTCATCGGATTGGTATCAGATGGTGGTGTACACAGCTCACAAGCACATCTTCACGCGCTTTGTCAATTAGCCAATGCTGCGCAAATAGGCCCATTTTATGTACATGCCATCACTGATGGCCGAGATTGTGACCCAAAAAGTGGTTTGGGCTTCATCACCGAACTTGAAAACGAACTTGAGCCCCTCAATGGCAAAATTGCGAGTATCATTGGTAGATACTATGCAATGGACCGCGATAATCGTTGGGAACGCATTGCCAAAGCCTATCACCTCATGGTCAACGGCTCGGGTCAAGCCATGCCAAGTGCGCGTGCTGTTATGTCT
>JBJTNX010000252.1:0-7284 GCA_046074325.1 Sphingomonadales bacterium | reverse complement strand
TTTGACGAGGTCACAAGAAGCAACAAAAAACGCTGCAGTTCCTATTAAAAGAGTACTGTTGAAGCGATTGAAATTCATGAGTATATTTTTTATGATTCCTTGCAAAATTAAGGAATAAATTTAATTTACTCAAGTTTACCTCTGTCTTAAGGTAAATTATTACTTTTTACAATGGATAAAAGTCCAACTCTAGGGCTTTTAATGGTTCCAGTACAAAAGGTCGTTCGTGGTAACGAGGATGCGGAATTTGTAAATAAGGTAGATTGATGCAAAGATTTTCGTAGAAAATAATATCGAGGTCAATGCACCGATCTTGGTAATCTTGGCTTGTCTTGATCCTACCGAGTTCGGCTTCGATAGTTTGCAAAGCAATGAGGAGATCCTTAGGCAATAAATCAGTTAAAAGTAAAAGGCATCCGTTTAAAAAAGTATGCGAAGAGGTAAAACCTTGCGGTTCACTTTCAATTATAGGAGAAACCTTGACCACCTTACCGCATCTGTCGTTTAATAGTTGAATAGCACGCTGAATAGTTGCTTGTTTGGGGCCAATGTTTGCACCAAAAGCGATCACTACTCTATTGTTTGCGGTTAATTCCATTCAAAACTCTTAACCAATTCTTGAAGATCCGCTTTCAGGTATTGCAACGTTGGGCGCAAGGAGTCATAATTAGGACGGCAATTGAGTAAGACCTCGCCGCGAAGAAAATGCTGTAAAGAATCAGTGAGATAAAACTGGAAATTAGTGGCTACGTTTCCTTTCAGTTCAAAGAAAGTACCGTATACTTTTTTACTTGGTTTTAAAATTTGTTCAAAGTCAATCTGATCGGCCATGATCTTGTGCTCATCAACTTTGTCATTGGCAAAATTGATGATCTCGGGCAAAGAATCTTTAGAAGGAATGCGCAGGTAGTATAAAAACAAAGTGCCGTTAAGTGGGCCTAGGTCAATTTCTTGAACACTGTAGTTGTTTTTGGCTTGTTCAAATTGCTTGGGCATGAATAAATCGGCAAGGCGAAAGCGAAAAGCTTGCGGACTTTGGTAGTTATGATAACTGTGTTCAGGAAAGTCAGTCCTCAGGAAAGTACTCGGTTTTGGTACGGGGTCGGCCTGACTACAAGCGAACAAAATCATGCTGAGGCTACAAATGATGGTGATTTTATTCATTTAAAATGACTTTAACTGATTTAACACGTTTTTTGTCAGAGGATACAACAATAAGTTTGAGCGGTCCTATAACGATGTACTCGTTGTTCTTCAAAATTCGACCTGCCGCCTCAATGATGAGGCCACCTAGGGTCTCGGCTTCACCGCGTGCTTCGTCTATATGGTGTTCGTATTGCTCGCCAATTATTTTGAGTAAATCGTTCAAGGAAGTTCTTCCCTCAAATATATACGTATTCTCGGTTTGTTTGGTATATTGAATTTCAGTGTCGTCGAACTCGTCGGTGATGTCACCTACAATTTCTTCTAAGATATCTTCGAGGGTGACAATACCGCTTGCGCCACCGTATTCATCGACGACCACAGCCAAGTGCATTTTCATGCTTCTGAATTCTTGCAAGAGGTCATTGATTTTCTTGTTTTCAGGAACAAAAAAGGGCTTTCTGAGCACTTGCTGCCACTGAAATGAAGCATCTTGGTTTAAATGGTTTAGTAAGTCTTTGATGTATAAAATACCAATGATATTGTCTGGACTTTCCTCAAAAACCGGAATGCGAGAATAGCCTACTTCAATAATTTGATCAAGCACCTGGCGAAAATCTGCTGCAGCATCGATATCTTCTACCTCAACACGAGGGGTCATGATTTCAGAAGCTTCTGTTTTACCAAATTTTACAATCCCTTCTAAAATGCGTTGTTCTTCTTCTGAACCAGCTTCGGCTTTGGTGAGCGCAACGGCCTGCTCGAGTTCGTTTTGGTCAATAGTTGCACTGCGATTTCCAAGGTGTTGTATGGAATTTGTGCCGCGCACGAGAATGATTTTGAGCCAAGAAATAGGTGGTATTTTACTGATGAACAAGAGGGGGTAGGCCGTCACTTTACTCACTGTTAGCGCATTTCGGTTGGCAAATATTTTAGGAATGACTTCGCCAAACAATAAAATGACTAGCGTGATTCCTAGAACCTCAATAATGAAGCGCAATGGCGCAAACGAAGCCGTAGTCGGGAAAATATCGTTAAGTACAAACGAGGATAAAATGACGATCCCAACATTAACAAAATTATTGAAAATCAGTATGGTAGCCAATAGTTCTTGTGGTTTTGACAATAACTTCGAGATGCTTTTGGCACGTGCAGAAGTATCGCTTTTGAGCGCTGCGTTGTCTTTTGGTTTAAGTGAAAAATAAGCACTTTCAGAGCCAGAAGCAAAGGCAGACAAGAGCAACAAGACAATGATAATGAGAAGGTAGAGATAACTTGCATCGCTCATTTGAATAGAGAAATCAAATAAGGATGCTTCGAGACTCGGAGGTTCTATGGAATTGTTCATGGGTTAAAATGGAAGTCCGTCAGAGGAATCGGGCGTGAGGCCGCTGAGTGGAGCTGGAGGAGTGGGGCGGCCTTCGTTGCCGTAATTGCTTTGCCTTTCTGGGTTGTCTGGCCGAGATAAAATAGTGAGGTCGTCGCCTACTACTTCTGTAGCGTAGCGCTGATGACCTTCTTTGTCGGTCCAGGAGCGCTTTTTGAGCTTGCCTTCAACATAGATTTTGGTGCCTTTGCGTAGGTATTTTTCTGCTACTTCGGCCAGACCCCGCCACAACACGATATCGTGCCAGTCGGTGGTTTCTTTTTTTTCACCGCTTTGTTTGTCGGTGTAAATTTCGGAGGTGGCCAGCGGAAACGAGGCCACAACAGCGCCGTTTTCAAGGCGACGGACGTCGGGGTCTTTACCCAAATTACCGATCAAAATAACTTTGTTGATGCTACCGTTCATCTGATTTTTTCAATCAATAATAGTTATTTTTTTCGAATTGGACGTTTTTTTGCTGTTTTGTTAGGTTGATTCGCTGCGATTTCCAAGCAGGCCTCTAGGGTGAGTGTCTCAGGTTGACAATCTTTGGGTAATTTAAAATTGTCTTTGCCGATTTTCAAATAGGCACCATAGCGTCCGTTGAGCAATTGAACATCTGGGTTTTCTGCGAATGTTTTGATCAGCGCTTTAGCGGCCTCTTCTTGTTTGAGTGTATCGAGTGCAATGGCTCTTTCAAGACTAATAGACATCGGGTCTTCTTCTTTTGGAATCGAGCAAAATCTTTTACCGACCTGCACGTAGGGCCCGAAACGGCCAATATTAACTTTAACAGCTTCGCCGTTGTGTTCTCCAAGAAGCTTAGGCAATTCAAAAAGTTTGAGCGCCTCTTCGAGTGTAATGGTTGAAATGGATTGGTTTGCTTGCAAAGACGCAAACTGTGGTTTGATGCCATCAGATTTTTCATCGCCAATTTGAATCATCGGGCCAAAACGGCCAATTCTGGCGATTATTTTGCGCCCGCTCTTCGGGTCTGTGCCGAGTTCGCGTTCTCCGGTGGCTCTTTCGGAGTGCTCGAGGGTATTTTCAACCTTTGAATGAAAAGGACCGTAGAAGGAATTGAGCATGTCGGTCCAGTTGAGTTGCCCGTTGGCAATTTCGTCAAAGGAAGCTTCGACTTTGGCCGTAAATTGGTAGTCGAGGATTTGCTCAAAGTTCGCCACCAAAAAATCGGTCACAACCATTCCGATGTCGGTAGGTGACAACTTGTTTCTTTCTTTTCCTGTCGTTTCGGTTTTTTCGGAACTCGAAATACCGTTTTGGTCGAGCGTGAGTTGGGTGTATTTGCGCAAGCTACCTTCTCTTTCTACTTTTTCGACGTAGTTGCGTTTTTGAATGGTTGAAATGGTTGGTGCATAGGTCGATGGACGTCCGATCCCGAGCTCTTCTAGTTTCTTAACCAACGAAGCTTCTACGTAACGCGAAGGCGGTCGGCTGAAACGTTCAGTAGCATTGCAAGTCTGTAGGTGAAGGGTTTCTCCGTTGCTTACTTTTGGTAAAAGACCTTCCGTTTCGTTTTCATCCGCATCGTCTTCAAGGCTAGATACCATGTATACTTTCAAAAAACCATCAAATACAATGACTTCACCTTTGGCCTGGAAGTAATAAGGACCTTGAAGGCCTGAAATCTTGACCGTTGTTCTTTCGAGTTGTGCATGGGCCATTTGACTGGCAATCCCACGTTTCCAAATGAGCTCGTAAAGGCGTTGTTCGTCTCGTTCGGCTTGAATAGAGGGTTGGGTAAAATCTGTTGGTCGAATGGCCTCATGGGCCTCTTGAGCTCCTGCGCTTTTGGTACTGTATTTAGTTGGTTTGGCGTAGTTTGCACCGTACAAGCTCGTAATGGCAGTTTGTGCTGCATCGAGTGCTGTTTGGGAAAGATTGACAGAATCGGTACGCATGTAGGTAATGTGCCCTGCTTCGTAAAGCCTCTGTGCTACACTCATGGTTTTACTTACCGAAAAGCCCAGTTTGAGGCTGGCCTCTTGTTGAAGAGTTGAGGTAGTGAACGGAGCTGCAGGCGATTTGGTTGCTGGTTTTTGCTGCACATCTTCAACCTTAAATTGAGCGTTTTGCGCGTCGGATAACAAGGCTTGAGCAGCTGTTTTGTCGGCCAATTGGGTGTTGAGTTCGGCACTCAGAATACCATTGGCGGCCTTAAATTGACCCTGAACACGATAAAAACCTTCCGAATTAAATTTCTCGATTTCGCGTTCACGTTCGACAATCAGCCGCACAGCAACAGATTGAACGCGACCTGCAGACAAGCTTGGACGTACTTTTTTCCAAAGTACTGGGGAGAGTTCAAAACCCACAATGCGGTCCAAAACCCGTCGCGCTTGTTGGGCATCTACGAGCTCACGGTTAATCTGACGTGGATTCTCAATGGCACGTGTGACTGCTGTTTTGGTGATTTCGTTGAAAGTGATGCGCTTGGTATCTTTCTTTTGCAACTCAAGGGTTTCATAGAGGTGCCAAGAGATGGCTTCTCCTTCGCGGTCTTCATCGGTAGCAAGCCATACTGTCTCTGCAGATTTCGCTAATTTTTTGAGCTCAGCCACAACTTGTTTTTTGTCTGGACTCACTTCGTATTGCGGATTAAAATTGGCCTCTAGATCGATTGCAAGCCCTTTCTTAGCAAGGTCTCGGACGTGTCCGTAACTCGATTTAACAATGAAATCTTTACCGAGATAACCCTCGATTGTTTTTGCTTTTGCAGGAGACTCAACGATCACAAGATTTTTAGCCATAAGGAGAATTTGGTGACAAATGTAAAGTTAAAACACTTCAGTCGTGAACAAGTAGCCTGCAATTTTGTGCGCAAAAATCCTTAACCTATGGTTACTTTTTTTTGTTGGCTGCTGACTTTGTTGCCTGCCAATTTGTCAGTAGTTTGAATTTGCCCTATTTTTGCAGTTCAAGAATTCACATGGAATACGAAAACAAAGTTATAGACGAATCAATCCAAGGTACGGCCATTGATATCAAGCAAGAAGCCAAGCCCGACGCCAAAAAATTGTACCTAGAAAGCTACGGCTGTCAGATGAATTTTTCTGACAGCGAGGTCGTTGCCTCCATTCTTTCTGAAGACGGCTATCAAACAACGCGCAACATCGACGACGCCGACGTTATTTTACTCAATACGTGTTCTATTCGAGAGAACGCCGAGCAGCGCGTACGCAACCGACTCACTGAATTCAAAATCAAAAAAGACCGCAATCCCGAGCTAGTTGTCGGTATTTTAGGTTGCATGGCCGAGCGCCTCAAAAAGAATTTGCTCGAAGAAGAAAAATTAGTTGATCTTGTTGCCGGTCCAGATGCTTACCGCGATCTTCCCAACCTCATTGACGAAGTAGGGACAGGGCAGAAGGCTGTTAATGTGTTGCTCTCCCGCGATGAAACCTACGCCGATATTTCGCCGGTTCGCTTAGACCAAGGTGGTATTTCAGCGTTTGTAACCATTATGCGCGGTTGTGACAACATGTGTTCTTTTTGTGTGGTTCCGTTCACTCGTGGCCGAGAGCGTTCACGCGATCCCCAAACCATTGTTGCCGAATGCCAAGACTTATTTGAGCGCGGTTACCGCGAAGTTACTTTGCTCGGGCAGAACGTAGATTCTTACCGTTGGAACATCAGTGCAAAAGGTGAAATCAAAAATCCAGAGCAGCCCACAACTAATTTTGCACAACTCATGGAAATGGTGGCACTGGTATCGCCACTGCTGCGTGTGCGTTTCAGCACATCGCATCCCAAAGACATGACCGACGAAGTGCTCGAAATCATGGCCAAATACGAAAACATATGTCCTTACATACATTTGCCAGTACAGTCAGGTAATACCGATGTGCTCTACCGCATGAACCGCGGCTACTCAAGAGAGTGGTATCTCGATAGAATTGCTGCCATCAAGCGCATCATCCCAGATTGCGCCATCTCAACGGATATCATAACAGGTTTTTGCGGCGAAACAGAGCAGGAACATCAAGAAACCCTCAGCCTCATGGACATCGTTCAGTACGATTTTGCATACATGTTCAAGTACTCGGAACGTCCAAAAACATTGGCAGAAAGACGCTTTGCCGATGATGTCCCGGAAGAGGTGAAAGGTCGTCGCTTGAACGAAATCATCGAGAAGCAACTCGCCCATTCATTAGCTTCCAATCAAAGGCTAGTTGGCACCACCCAAAAAGTGCTCATCGAAGGTAAATCAAAACGTTCTGAAGAACATCTTTGTGGTCGAACTGGCAGCAACGTTATGGTGGTTTTCCCGAAAGCCGACCAAGAAAAAGGTGCTTATGTACAAGTGCGCATCACGGACTGTACTTCGGCCACGCTCATCGGAGAAATCGTCGCTTAAATGCAGAAAAATCTATGAACGTTCAACAAATCAAACAGCGTTTTGGAATAATCGGTTCAGCCCCGCTGCTCAATCGTGCACTTGAAATTGCCATGCAGGTTGCCCCAACTGATATTTCGGTATTGGTAACTGGCGAAAGCGGAACAGGAAAAGAAATCATCCCACAGGTTATCCACCAATTGAGTGCGCGCAAACACGGCGAATACATTGCCGTGAATTGTGGTGCTATCCCTGAAGGGACCATCGATTCTGAATTATTCGGCCATGAAAAAGGCTCGTTTACAGGAGCCCAGGGCAGCCGTCAAGGCTATTTTGAAGTAGCAAATGGCGGCACTATTTTTTTAGATGAGGTTGCCGAACTGCCTATGCAAACCCAAGTTCGACTTTTACGTGTTTT
>JBJTNX010000251.1:0-4935 GCA_046074325.1 Sphingomonadales bacterium | reverse complement strand
TTTGCTTTTTCATTTGAGGACGAATCATGAAAAAGTAAAAAACGCCGATCATTAAAACGATCATTACCAACTGATTTGCTCCTCCTCCTGACATAATTACTGAATTTTGTGGTACAAATGTAGTTATTTTATTCTTCCCTTGATTTGTAATACCGTAATATTTGGCCTGGTATTGGTCATCACGGTGATTGCCTTGTGAATGCGCTTGGTATGTAACTCATCGGTATTGATGGTGGCCACAATTTTAGTGCGCTTTCCTGGCATAAGTGGTTTGGTGGGCTTTTTTGCCAATGTGCACGTGCATGATGGTCGGACCTCTCCAAAAACAAGCGGGTTGTCACCGGTGTTTTCCACTTCGAATTCAGCCCTAATGACCTCTCCTTTGTAAACGGTACCCGCATAGTGGATCTTGCTTTTAAAGTGCATGGTGGTCTCGGCACCAACTTCTATCGACGCCTCATTTTGACAAGCGGACAAAAGGAGAATGGACAATATAAAAAACGAAAGTGCTTTCATAGTATTAATTTAGTAAGCCACGCCCTACTTTTTGAATGCGTTTTTCAGCGGTAAGCTTGGTAATCGCTTTGTCTAGTATACCATTGATAAACACATTGCTTTTTGGGGTACTGTAAAATTTTGAAATCTCGATGTATTCGTTGATCGTCACCTTTGTGGGAATACTGGAGCAGAATTGCAATTCGGTAAGACCCATTTTGAGTAAGAGCATATCCATTTTAGCAATGCGATCAAGCTCCCAGTTTTCAGCTAGGGCCAGTATGTCAGCTTGGTGCGCTGTGTCTGACTGTATGGTTTTGTGCAAAAGTGTCAGGATGAAATCTTTTTCGTCGTCGTCTGGCTTATACAGTGGTAAAATTTCTATAGAAGCACCGGGTTTCCACGTTTTTAAGGTTTTGATGGCCATGGAAGCGCATAAATCGAGGTCATCGGACCAATAGATGGATTTTTCATCGAAGAAGTGCTGTAAAAGCGAGGCATTGGCTACATCTTGCTTAAAAATTTGCAGCGCAAATGCCAGGTCTTCATCAGGGCTATTTACGCCGTTGTTCATGTGCTCGAAATAGCTGCTGGTCTCTGTTAAATGCAAAAACAATTTGCGAAACATTTCTTGACTTTCAGCACCCAACCAATTGACCTTGCGTTGTTCAGCTAACTTATAAAGCGCCGAATGCGACGCTAAATCAGAAATAAGCTGGTTCTCTACGAACTTCATGTTGGGATTCAGGTCTTCTGGACTTGGCCTCATTTTCTTTTTGAGTTCGGCTTGTCGATTTTGAGCAGCACGCTGCAATTCTGGCAAGGCAAGCAACAAGTACAAATACATATCGTACATGCGTTCTACCGAAAGCAACAATTCTTTTTCTGCTTTGTGTGCATCGCTTTCTTGACCTTGAAAAAAGGCATAAAGCACTTGCAAAACTTTAATGCGAAGATGTCTTCTATTGAGCATATTATATATTGAGGCTTCCTTTGGATTGAATGCGTTCCTCGGCCATGAGGTTCGCGATTTTATAACTCGGTACACCTTCTTGTTTAGAACGCGACAAAATGCTGTCAATGGTAGTGTAGATTTCTGCAGCTTTTTGTTTTGCCCACTCCAAAGACAGGCCTTCTACCTCAGAAAAACAGTTGATTACACCACCGGCGTTAAGCGCAAAGTCTGGCGCATAAATAATACCGCGATCCATCAAGATTTGCCCGTGCTTGGCTTCGTCTTTTAATTGGTTGTTGGCAGCACCTGCAATGATCCCACATTTTAAGCGTGTAAGGGTGTCGTCGTTGACAGTAGCACCAAGCGCACACGGCGCATAGATATCCATATCAACGTCATAGATTTCGTTTACACCAACAACTGCAACACCATGCTTGGCACTCAATGCTTGCAATGCCGCCTCATTGATGTCGGTAATAGTTACTTGCGCACCTTCTGCAACAAGATGTGATACTAAATACGCACCAACATGACCAATTCCTTGAACGGCAATTTTCTTGCCTACCAATGAATCTGAACCATACTGATGTTTTGCTGCCGCCTTCATGCCCATGTAAACACCATAAGCTGTTACAGGTGAAGGATCGCCACTCTTTCCGGGCAAACCAACCACATGCTTTGTTTCTTTACTCACGTGCACCATATCTTCTGGCGAAATACCCACGTCTTCGGCAGTGATGTAAGAACCCGCTAGCGTATTGACGAATTGTCCGAAACGGCGAAACAGCGCCTCGGATTTCATGCTTTTAGCGTCGCCAATGATGACGGCCTTACCGCCACCGAGATTGAGTTGTGAGATGGCATTTTTATAGGTCATTCCTCTAGACAAACGCAACACGTCAGTGAGGGCTTCTTGTTCGTTTTGATACATCCACATTCTGGTCCCACCGAGTGCAGGCCCAAGAACGGTATTGTGCACCGCGATGATTGCTTTTAGGCCAGTTGCTTTATCGTTACAAAAAAGGATGTGTTCGTGCCCCATGGCGTGCATGGGTGCAAGGATGGGATTCAGGGAAGAATCGACCATTGGAGAAATAGTCAGGTCTGACATGTTTTTGAAATGAGTTCGTTCACTAATTCTTATTTGACGTAACTTTACGCTCGCAAATAACTTGGCAAAAGTAGAAAAAAACCATGAAGTCCCTCCGATACATCAATAAATACTTTCTGAAGTACAAATGGCGTTTTCTACTCGGCATTCTTTTCACGGTCATCAGTAATTATTTTGGTGTTCAAATGCCCGCCTTTTTTAGTGCAGCCATCAATCAATTTCAGGATCAAATTAACAACCCTTCCTCAGAGAATGTACTTTGGCTTGCTTTAGAGCTAGGCGGCATCTACATGGGGCTTTCTTTGCTCAAAGGCTTTTTCTTGTTCTTGATGCGTCAAACCATCATTGTAATGTCTCGCTACATCGAGTTTGATCTTAAAAAAGAAATTTACGACCAATACCAAGCGCTTGACCAACGCTTTTATAAGCAAAACGCCACCGGCGACCTCATGAACCGCATTTCAGAAGACGTCGGGCTGGTGCGCATGTACGCTGGTCCAGGCATGATGTACACGATCAACCTCGCGGTTAGCTTTATTCTAATCGTAGGTAAAATGATCAGCCTTTCGCCCAGTCTTACTCTTTATGTATTACTGCCCCTGCCCATCATGTCTATTCTTATTTACAAGGTTTCTTCTACCATGAATAAAATGAGCCTTGAAGTCCAAAAAGAACAGTCGTTTTTAAGTACACTTGCCCAAGAATCTTTTGCGGGTATACGCATCATTAAAGCTTACCAACGTGAAAACGAAATCACTCAAAAAGTAAGTGCCTCCGCCGAACGCTATAAAAAACAAAGTATGCGTTTGGTGCTTGTCAATGCTTTTTTTAGTCCAACAATTATCTTTCTTATTGGTCTGAGCTCCATGATTGCCATTTATTATGGCGGCTTACTCACCTTCGAGAAAAAAATGAAAGTTGGTGACATCGTCGCTTTCATCATGTACATCACCAATCTTACCTGGCCATTTGCAAGCTTAGGCTGGATTTCATCCATTATCCAACGCGCTGCAGCATCGCAACAACGCATTAATGAATTCTTGCTGCGCAAACCCGATGTCCAAGATGTGTCTAGCAAGCCCTGCCCATTGGATCGCGGATTCGCCTTTGAAAAGGTACAATTCAAATATCCAAACAGCAGCCAACCAGTACTCGATCAGATTTCTTTTGAGGTTAGAATGGGTCAAACACTTGCTATCATTGGTGCAACCGGCTCCGGCAAATCTACTATTTGCAGTCTGGTTTCGCGCCATTTTGATGTCGACAAAGGTCAAATTACGATTGCCAATGAACCACTTCAAAGTTACTCTTTGCAAGACTATCGTAATCAGATAGCGGTAGTTCCTCAAGATGTTTTTCTCTTTTCTGACACCATCGAAAACAACTTAAAGTTTGGTGCAGAACGCACAGATATTAGCACCGAAGAACTCAAAGAAGTTTGCAAACAAGCGCATGTACTTCATAATATCGAAGACTTTCAAGATGGTTTTCAGACCATTTTGGGTGAGCGAGGCGTCAATTTAAGTGGCGGACAAAAACAAAGACTTTCCATCGCTAGGGCCCTACTCAGGAATCCTAAACTCCTCGTTTTGGACGATTGCCTCAGTGCTGTAGATACCGAAACGGAAGAAATTATCCTTCAGGAATTGCAAAAAGGAGCTGCCCAAAGAGCCACAATAATCGTATCTCACCGCATTTCTTCCATCCGAAATGCCACCCAAATCATTGTTTTGGATCAAGGTAAAATTGTCGAATCTGGCAGTCACGACGAATTACTTGCCTTAAAAGGCACCTATTTTGAATTGTATCAGTATCAGTTGGAAAAAGAAAAAGAAGGCCTTTAACCTACTTCTAAAGCTTGGTTTCAACTAGGGTTTTTACCTGTAACCACCCTCTTATTGAACTTATTAACCATCAATTGTTTGTCTTTTTTTGAAACAATTACGCAAACGATTGCGTACATTCGGCTAAACCAATTAAAACAAACAACTATGAAAAAATTAATGATTTTTGTAGGAGCATTAACATTGACTGGGTCTTTGTTTGCTCAAAAGCCTGCTTCTGATGATGCACGCTATTCACTCGAAGGTTTAGCTAACCTCAATACCACAGATGGTATTAGTTGGAACGCGCCTTCACTTCGTTTACGTTATTTTGTAAATGATAATATTGCGGCTCGCGTTCAATTGGGATTAAGTTCCACGAGTGATAAAACGTTTGCTTATGAAAACGCAGATGGCACCGGAAACAAAGGAACAATTTTGGATAAAACATCTGGTTGGATCATGGAACTAGGAGCTGAATATCACTTATCAGGAACAGAAAAAATGTCTCCTTATTTCATGGGGGGATTGAATTTTGGAGGCGCTACAGC
>JBJTNX010000250.1:0-11502 GCA_046074325.1 Sphingomonadales bacterium | reverse complement strand
GTTTTTAGCATCTTTTTTTTGCTCCTCATTATCAGACAAACAACTGCTCAAAATTTGAGTGTCGAACGCATTTGGCGCAACTATGAATTTACTGCAAAGAGTGCCGGGGCGTATCAAATGCTCAAGGACGGTCAGCATTATGTTGAGTGGGGTGGAAATGGCAATTTGGTGAAAGGCGACATTTCAGACGAAGCCAAAAGCAAAGAAATACTCATTCTTGGTACCACCCTTGTTTGGAACGACAAACCAATCGAAGTAGCCGGCTTCGAATGCAATGCCAGTGAAGACAAGGTACTTCTTTGGACCGCGCCAAAAGCAATTTACCGTAGAAGTTTTGAGGCATTCTACTTCCTCTACGATTTAAATGCTAAAAAACTAGAAGCCTTGGACGCAGATCATGCGCCTCAGACATTGGCAGAATATAGTCCAGACGGTACGAAAGTGTCATTTATTCACGGGAATGACCTATTTATTAAGGAATTGAAGTCAGGAAAAGTAACTAAACTTACTCAAGACGGCAAACGCAATAAGATAATCAACGGCACCACGGATTGGGTCTATGAAGAAGAATTTGCCATTACAAAAGCGTATTGTTGGTCTCCGGATAGCAAATATTTGGCATTCTTGAAGTTTGATGAGCGCGAGGTGCCCGAATTTCAGATGGCCATGTATGGGCAGCTATACCCTGAGCAATACACCTACAAATACCCGAAAGCCGGGGAATTAAATAGCAAGGTAACTTTGCATTTAATCGATCTGAAAAGTTTGAAAATTCAGGGAGTCGAGGTCGGAGCTTATGAATACATCCCACGCCTGAATTGGTCTTCAAAATCGAATCAGTTGGTTGTGCAAACCATGAACAGACACCAAAACGAGCTCAATTATTGGCTTGTTGACGCCACGCAAAAACAAATCAAGTCGACTAAATTTTTCACAGAGACTTCATCGACATATATTGATGTAGACAACAATTTACTGGTACTTCAAGATGGAAAATCGATTCTTCGTACCAGCGAATCGAGCGGATTCAATCATATTTACAGACTTGGTTTCGACGGATCTACAACGGCCATCACCAAAGGCAATTGGGATGTCATTGAATTTTTGGGTTTTGATGAACAAACACAATCCATTTACTATTCGAGTGCCGAGCCAGGAGCCATTTATAAATCAATATACAGTATACAGATCGATGGTGCTCAAAAAAAGAACCTAACGTCCGAGCTTGGTTATAACAATGCTACATTTTTAAACGGAATGAAGTATTTCATACATACGTATTCGAATGCCAATACACCTCCAGTTATCGCCTTGCGGAAGGCTAATGGTGAACTTCTGAAGACTTTAGAGGAAAATGCGGCGCTCCTTGAAAAAATGAAAAAAGAGAAGTTGAGCCCGAGAGTATTCCTCTCCATTCCCACCTCAAGTGTAATTTTGAATGCTTCCTTAATTTACCCCGTCAACTATGATCCAACCAAGAAATATCCGGTCTTTGTGAATGTATATGGTGGGCCTGGGCATAATGAGGTTCTCGATTGCTGGGATGGCAATGATTACTTTTTTCATAACCTGCTTGCGCAAGATGGCTATATGGTATTGAGTATAGACCCAAGAGGAACCCAATACCGCGGTGCCGATTTTAAAAAGTCGACTTATTTGCAATTGGGCAAACTCGAAATTGAAGATGTTTTAGAGGCAACGCGCGTTTTTGCAGCGCGCTCTGATGTAGACCCAACCCGCCTAGGCATTATGGGTTGGAGCTACGGCGGATTCATGTCCTCGCTGGCCATGACAAAAGGAAACGGTTTGTTTAAGGTTGGAATTGCAGTTGCACCAGTTATCAATTGGCGTTTTTATGACAATATATACACCGAACGCTTCATGCGTACCCCACAAGAAAATGCAAAAGGATACGACGATAATTCGCCGATTAATTTTGCCAAAGATCTTCAAGGTAAATAGTTCTTGATTCATGGTGCTGCCGATGACAACGTTCATTATCAAAATTCTATGGAAATGATCAGTGCTTTGGTCAAAGCCAATAAACAATTTGATTTATTTATTTATCCCAATAAAAATCACGGCATTTACGGCGGGAACACACGCAACCATTTATTCAACATGATTCACGACTATATTTTAGAAGAACTTTAAACTTTAATGGTCATTAATTGTTTTTATTCAATTTCTATGCACAGCATTTGCGCATTCTTTTGTAATTTAGGCACACATTTATCAAACGACATATTTCCATCACATGAGTGAAACAGCCAAAATCGAACTCGACGGCAAAGTATACGAACTTCCAGTAGTCGTCGGTACCGAAAACGAAAAAGCAATTGACATCTCCAAATTGCGTGACCTCACCGGTTATGTTACCCTAGACACCGGCTACAAAAACACAGGGGCAACCAAAAGTGCCATCACATTTCTTGATGGTGAAGAAGGTATTTTGCATTACCGAGGGTATTCGATTGAACAACTCGCCGAGAAAGCATCGTTTATCGAGGTGGCTTACCTGCTCATTTACGGAAATCTTCCTAACAAAGAAGAATTACACGCTTTTCAAGACAGCATCTGCAAGCACACCTTGGTCCACGAAGACATGAAACAATTTTTTGAAGCGTATCCTTCAAAAGCGCATCCAATGGGTGTCTTGTCTTCAATGGTTGCTTCTTTGGCTACTTTCTATCCAGAATCTCTAGATCCAAACCGCAGTGCTGAGGCCAAAAACCTCACCATTCACAGGTTGCTAGCCAAGTTGCCAACACTCGCGGCTTGGTCCTACAAAAACCTCATTCGTCATCCATTCATGTACCCACGCAATGAATACGACTATTGCAAGAATTTCTTGTACATGATGTTTGCCATGCCTACCCAAGAATATCAAGTAGATCCAGTTGTTGTCGATGCACTCAATAAGCTCCTTATTTTGCACGCCGACCACGAACAAAACTGTTCTACTTCAACCGTGCGTATCGTTGGCTCTTCGCAAGCAAACTTATACTCTTCAGTATCTGCAGGAATTTCAGCGCTTTGGGGCCCACTACACGGTGGTGCTAACCAAGAAGTGATTGAAATGCTAGAGCGCATCCATGCCGACGGCGGAAACGTCGACAAATGGGTTGCCAAAGCAAAAGACAAAGAAGATCCTTTCCGCCTCATGGGCTTTGGCCACCGCGTATACAAGAACTTCGATCCGCGCGCTAAAATCATTAAAAAAGCCTGTGACGACGTACTCGAGAAGCTTGGCGTCAACGATCCACTTTTGGATATTGCCAAGAAACTAGAAAAAGTTGCGCTAGAAGACGAATACTTCAAAGCACGAAATTTATATCCAAACGTCGATTTCTATTCAGGTATTATTTACAAGGCGCTAGGTATTCCAACCGAAATGTTTACCGTTATGTTTGCTATCGGTCGCCTACCAGGCTGGATTGCCCAATGGAAAGAAATGACCGAAAACAAAGAACCAATTGGCCGTCCGCGTCAGATCTATACTGGTCAAACCAATCGTCAGTACGTTCCAATTGAACAACGCTAGTACAAAATCATTAACATGAATAAAAAAGGCGCTCAATTGAGCGCCTTTTTACCTTCAAATAGTTCGTATTTCCTGAATTCACACTCGATATCGCCATTGAATACCCGATGTTTCGACGCGGCTTTGAGGCCAATGGCATGAAATCCCTCTAGGCTACCGCTTATGATGCCCACTTTACTTGGCGCCATGTGGTGTTTGAGCCAAGAACCGAGATTGCCATAGAGTTCTTCGATATCGGTCGCCAAACGCTCGTCGTAGGGCGGATTTGTTAATATAAAGACAGGCGCCTCTACCTTGAGTTTGTCAAAAGGGGCAGCCTGAATTTCTATAAACCGACCAAAAGAGAAAGTCCTGAGGTTGCGTCTGGCTTTGAGGACCATTTCGTCTGAGATATCTCCGCCTATGAGCTCGCAAGGCAATTGGCGCACCACTCGCGGAGCGCTTTCATAGATAGAATCCCAAAGAGCAGCATCATAATTTTTGAGATTTTTAAAAGCGAAATGTTGTCGTTCAATATTACTTGGAATGCCTGTTGCCAACAATGCTGCTTCAGCCAGCAAGGTGCCGGATCCACAAAAAGGATCCACTAATGTTTGCTTGCGATCCCAACCAGACATCCGAACCAAACATGCTGCAACAACTTCATTTAGCGGGGCAGGACCAACCGCTGTTCGGTAGCCGCGTTGAAAAAGGGGCAAACCACTAGTGTTGACTGAGATGGTGACTTCTTTGTCTTTAATATAAAGATCAAAAAGTACACTTGGCTTTTTTACATCGATATTTGGTCTTTCATCGGTCTTGCTTTTAAAAGTGTCGACAATTGCATCTTTAACTAATAAAAATGGGTAATGCGTATTTTTAAAGATCGGTGAGAATATAGCACCTTTAATTGCAAATGTTTTCTTTACATCGAAGAGCTCATGCCACTTGATTCGCAGCGCTCTTTTGTATAAATCTTCTTCGGATTGAATATAAAAGTGATCGATTTCAACCAAAACAGCGATGGCACAGCGGCAATATAGATTCAATTTGTAAACATCAGCCCAATTGCCTTTGATTTGCACTGCACGGTTCAGGAGTTCTGTTTCGGGATAGCCGAGTTCTTGTAGTTCTTCGGCTAATACTGACTCGAAGCCATAAAAACATTTGAGTGTGATCTTGAGTGGGGCTGTTTTTGAGCTCGGGGTTGGGTCCATTGTTTGGGGATTCGTTAACTTTGTACAAAAGAACGAATTTGTCGAAGACCAAATACCTCTTGTGCTTCCTTTTTTTAACCATGCAGTTGTTTGCTCAAGAAAGACAGCGCATCGGTGTTGTTCTAAGCGGTGGTGGGGCCTCGGGTGTAGCGCATGTAGGCGTGCTCAAAGCGCTCGAAGAAAAGCACATTCCTATTGATTATATCGTCGGAACTTCTGCCGGGGCATTGGTTGGCGCCATGTATGCTTGTGGTTATTCACCTGCTGAAATCGAAGCTTACGTGCTCTCGCCATCATTTCAACTAATGGTCAAAGGCCAAAAAGAAGCTGCGCACCCGTTCTTTTTTTATCAGGATGTGCCGAACGCATCCATGTTTAATTTCAGTTTAGCCCAAGATAGCACGCTTCAGAAATCTTTGCCACTGGCCTTAATAGATCCCACTTATTTTGATTTTGAAATGCTCAAGATTTTTGGCCGAACCAGCGCTAGTGTTCAAGATGATTTCAATCGTCTTTTTGTTCCCTATCGTTGTGTAGCATCTGCAGTCGAGACCAAAGAGAGTCGTACTTTTTCAGCAGGTCAGCTCAATTTAGCGGTGCGGGCTTCCATGACTTTTCCGTTGTATCTAAATCCAATACGGATCAACGGTGAATTGTATTTTGATGGCGGGCTTTATAACAACTTTCCTGTCGATGTTCTATACGATGCTTTTGCCCCAGATTTCATTATTGGAAGTAACGTTTCACAAAACTTAGCACCCGTTTCAGAAAATGATTTTTTTGGATTGCTCAATAGCATGATGACCACCCCCACTAACTACAATATGCCATGTTCAGAGGGGATTATCATAGAACCGCAAAGAAATGTAGGCACCTTTGAATTCGAAGACGTTCAGTTGGCAATTGATGACGGTTACAAAGCCACTATGGCCCTAATGGACTCAATTACTAAATACGTGATCTCACGTGCAGATTCTAGTTTGCTTGCTCAAAAACGCAGTGCGTTTAAACAAAGTTTGGTTCCTTTTAAAGTAGCAGAGGTGCGCTCCAACTCCACTAAAAAACAAGACCTCCCTTTTTTGAGAAACGCCATTCTTCCGCGTTATTCACGGCTCATTTTAGACAGTGTTCAGCTAGAAAATCGCTTTTACAAAGCCACAGCCGCCCCATATTACAGCTCATTGCTGCCGAGTATTGAACAAAAACCAAATGGCTTGCTTGCCTTAAAGCTGAAAGTGAATAAAGCAAATGCGTTTCGTGTCGATTTTGGTGGATATATTTCTTCGAGAGCGGTCAATACAGGGTTCTTGAGTTTGGCCTATCGCCGCGTAGGATACGTTGGTCAGAAACTCGAGTTGTCTTCCTATTTTGGCAAGTTTTACGGTTCGGGAAAAATGAATTACGAATTGGTGCTTCCGGGTCCGGTTCCGATTTCATTAAGCGCGTATTTGGTTTTGAACCGTTGGGATTATTTCAAGAGTTTTGCCACTTTTTTTGAAGATGTCAAGCCGTCTTTTTTGGTCCAGGAAGAACGCTATACAGGCTTGCAACTTAAGCTGCCATCAGGGCCTCATGGCGTTATTGCTGGCAACGCACGTGTCTTTTGGCTCGACGACGCATACTACCAAACAACCTACTTTACCAAAGAAGACACCGCCGATTACACCACTTTTATAGGAGAGAGCTTGCGCTTGTCATATACACGCAACACGCTCAATCGCAAACAATTTGCCAGTGCCGGAACACTTATCGAAGGCAAGGTCAGTTATGTGCGCGGAAAAGAGCTAACGATACCAGGCTCTACTTCCGTATCAAATGACACCGTCAGTAAAAAACACGAGTGGCTTAGTATTCAAATGGAACTACTCAGTTTCCCGTTTCAAAAAAAGCAGGTGGTCAATTTAGGTGTGCATCTAAAAACGGTCCTCAACAGTCAGTCCTTATTTGCCAACTATACAGCAAGCATGCTCGCCTTGCCTGGCCTTAATGTTCTGCCCGACCTAGACACCTATTTTATTGCTGCATATCGGTCTACACAATATGTATGTCTAGGAACGCAACTGGTGGTGAGCCCAATTAAAAATCTAGACCTCAGGCTAGATGCCTATGCCTTTTTACCGATCATACAGCTTGTCCAGGACCCAGACGGTGGCTTTAGTTATGCCAAACCACTGGATGGACGCAGTTTGTTGGCCGCAGGTCACATTATTTATCATTCTCCGGTTGGCCCGGTAAGAGCCAGTCTGAATTATTTACCTCAGTACGCACAACCTTTTCAGATTCAATTAGGTTTTGGGTACTTATTATTTAATGAACGCGCAATACGCTAAAAAATGAACAATCAATTTCACCTCAACGGCATTCAACAAATGGGCATTGGTGTGCCCAACGTACAAGAAATTTGGTCGTGGTATCGTCAGGCATTTGGTCTAGATGTCCGCATCTTTGAAGAAGCTGCCCCGGCACCGCTCATGACGCGCTATACGGGCGGCGTGGTACACCACCGAACTGCAACGCTTGCACTCAATATGGCAGGAGGCGGTGGTTTCGAAATTTGGCAGTTTACATCCAGACCGACAGAAAAAGCAACGTTTGAGCCTCAACTCGGTGACTACGGTGTATTTATTTGTAAAATCAAATCCGAAGATCCGCGCCATACCCAACAACATCTGATGCAAATGGGCGCTCAGGTTAGTGCCGCTTTTCAAGATCCTGCAGGTCGTTGGACCTGTTATGTGCAAGACCCAAATGGCAATTATTTTCAGATTGTAGAGGCTCGTTCGTGGTTCGGAAAGTCAAAACATCCATCCAAATGCGGTGGTGTTGCAGGGGCCGTTATTGGTGTTTCCAATATGGCGAATTCGCAGCGGTTTTACCAAGAGTTATTGGGCTATGATCAACTTGTTTATGACCAAACCAGTTCATTTACAGACTATGGTTTTTTACCGCGCGGCAACCAAGTATTCCGAAGAGTACTCTTGGCGCATCAGACGGAAAGAGAAGGTTATTTTGCACAACTTCTCGGCATCACAGAAATTGAGTTAGTAGAACTTCAGCAGGCCAATGTGGCCCGACAAATTTTTGAAAACCGTTTTTGGGGAGATTGGGGATTTATTCATTTGTGCTTTGATGTCCAAGGCATGAATGCACTCAAAAACCGTTGTGAGGCTTTCGGCACGCCATTTACAGTAGATTCAGATAATTCTTTTGATATGGGAGAAGCGGCAGGTCGTTTTGCCTACATCGAAGATCCGGATGGCTATTGGATCGAATTTGTGGAAACGCATAAAGTTCCGGTTTTCAAGAAACTTGGCCTTTACTTAAATCTCAAACAAGGCGGTAAACGCAAGCATTTGCCAAAATGGATGCTGCGCGCGCTCGGTTTAAACCGCGTCAAGTAGATTTAAAGAAGCCCCTTCACTTTAAGAAACTCATCGAGGCTCTCAATATCAGAGAACAACACCTCGCGCGCCTTGCTACCCTGAAATGGCCCGATGATATTCATGCCCTCTAATTGATCCACAATCCGACCTGCTCGGTTGTAGCCAAGCTTTAGTTTGCGTTGTAAAAGACTTGCAGAACCTTGCTGGTTCATGACTACAATTCTCGCCGAATCCACGAACATCGGATCAATTTCATTCATGTCGAAATCGCCACTGGCTTCTCCACCTTCTGGTACGTATTCAGGAAGAATGAGTGCTTCTGGGTAGGCGCGTTGCGATCCAATGAAACTACAAATTTCTTCTACTTCAGGTGTGTCTAAGAAACCGCATTGCAGACGCTTCATTTCCGAACCAGTAGAAATGAGCATGTCTCCGCGTCCAATTAGCTGATCGGCGCCCGAGGCATCAAGAATAGTGCGCGAATCAATTTTGGATAATACCCTAAACGCAATGCGTGCCGGGAAATTCGCTTTGATCATACCGGTAATAACATTCACCGAAGGGCGCTGTGTGGCCACAATAAGGTGGATGCCTATGGCGCGCGCCAATTGCGCAATCCGCGCGATCGGATGCTCGACTTCTTTTCCAGCGGTCATGATGAGGTCTGCGAATTCGTCGATCAACACCACGATATAAGGCAAATAACGGTGGCCTTTTTCTGGGTTGAGTCTGCGGCCAATAAACTTGGCGTTGTATTCTTTGATGGTGCGTACGCCAGCATCTTTGAGCAGTTCGTAGCGCTCGTCCATTTCAATACACAAGGAATTGAGCGTATTGACCACTTTAGAGGTGTCTGTAATGATCGCATCTTCTTCTCCGGGCAGCTTGGCCAAGAAATGGCGTTCAATTTTATTGTAAAGGGTAAGTTCTACTTTTTTGGGATCGACCAATACAAATTTGACTTGAGCCGGGTGTTTTTTGTAAAGGATGGAAACCAAAATGGCATTGAGTCCTACAGATTTACCTTGTCCGGTGGCGCCTGCTACCAAAAGGTGTGGCATTTTTGTGAGGTCGAAAACGTAGGTCTCGTTGGTAATGGTTTTCCCCATGACAATCGGGAGTTCGCCATCAAAGTGTTGGAATTTATCAGAAGCAATGAGCGAGCGCATCGAAACCATTTCTGGGTTGGAATTCGGCACCTCGATACCGATTGTCCCTTTGCCAGGAATAGGTGCAATAATGCGGATGCCCAGCGCAGAGAGGCTCAAGGCGATATCGTCCTCGAGGTTTTTAATTTTAGAAATGCGGACTCCGGGTGCAGGTACGATTTCATAAAGTGTTACAGTAGGTCCAACTGTGGCTTTGATTTTTGCAATGTCAATTTTATAATGTGATAGCGTCTCTACGATGCGATTCTTGTTGTTTTCGAGCTCCTCTTTGCTCACAGAAACACCAGAACTTGTATATTCTTTCATGAGCTCTAGCGGTGGTAATAAATAACCTTCGAGGTCTTTGGTTGGGTCGTATTCACCGTGCTCGCTCACCAATTGAGTCGCAAGCACATCTTCGTCGGCAAGCGGTTGCTGTACTGGGGTCGGAACAATAGGATCTTTGCCTAATTCGATTTCAAAGTCGGATTCAATATAGTTGTCTTTCTGTGTTTGAACGGCAGGCTCCTCTTTGATCTGCACGATGAGTTCACTTTCTTCATCAAAAACGTCCTGCTCATCTAAATCACCGTCATCGAACTCAACCGTTTGTGAGATGTCGTCGGCTTTGATTTGCTCTTCTTTGATGGTGTTAACGACGTAGATATCATCGAAAGGAGAAAGGTTGTCATTTTGGCTATTCATTGCCGCTGCTTCATCAGCTTGTTTGCCAAAGATGCGTTGTAAAAGCGCTTGGTAGTTGGGGCTAAACTGGAGCGTAGTGAGCACAAAAAAGGAAATAACATGGAGCAATAGTGTGCCAAAACCGCCAAGTGTTAGCTGTAGCCATTCATTGGTGTAAAAACCAAAAGCACCACCTGCGTAGCTAATTTGTGGGCTAAAGAATCCAAGAAAAATAGAGCCCCAGAGCAGGTAAGTGATCACTATGCTTGTTGTGCGCGCCAGTGGTAAAAGGGCCGTTCCAAATAAAATCCTGAAACCGCCTAAAAACAATAAAAAAACAAGTCCGAAGGAAGGGATTCCAAAACCACTGTGAATCAATAAATGTGAGGTCCAGGCACCAAACTTACCAAGCCAGTTCTCGGCAGCAGGCAAGCTGTTATTGAAGATGTAGGCGCTAAAGTCGCGGTCTATGATTTGATCTTGATCTTTGGTCCATGTGAAAAGATAAGATACACAGGCAAGAAAAAGATAAATGCTGACCAAGCTCAAGAGAGCCCCTACAAAAATTTTAATTTTTGGAAGATTCATTTTTTCTTTGAGCCCAGCGGTAGGAATGCTTTTTTCTTTCGCAGGCTTTTTAGCAGCTTGCGGACGCGGTGGTTCTTCGGTTTTTGGAGCTGGTTTGGCGCTCGATTTTGGGATGTATTCGTTTTCTTCCATGAGGCTTTTGCGTCTAATCAAACGAAAATACGCCAAAGTGGTACATCATGCTCAGCTAAAACGGAAACCTATAAACAGCGTGGTGTTAGTTAGTGGGTATCCTGCAAGGTGTTTTGTTCAGAGGCCCATTTGAGAAAAGCGTCTAGGCTGAGCACTTTATATTTTTTATCGGGGATGAACATTTGCATTGGAGGTGTTCGTTTGTCAAGTTGTGTCAATTCGAAAGCCATAAATCCTGTTTCTGTGGGGAGCTGACCTTTCACAGGCAGGCCAGGTGCTGAGTTTAAACCTACAAAATAGCTTGCATCTATTGATTTAGCGTAAAAAATGAGTGCATTTCCGTTCGGAAAAATAACTTCGGCTTCACGGCATTTTAGTCCGCAAAACGATTGCTTTACCCGATGTTTTCGATAGCTAAAGTTGTTTTTTTCGGCGCTTGTATCCTTGATTTGAATCGCAAAAAACAAACTGTCAATTTCAATTAATGAAATGAATTTTTGTTTGCCGAGAAGGTGAATGCTTTGCTGCTTGCTGCCGTCTTCGAGTAAGTAATTGAACCGAACAAGTGAATCAAGGGCATAAATAAAGAGTTTGCCGCGAATGGTGTCTTTTGAAATGAGGTCCACCTTAGCCACGTTGTATTCCAAACTCCCGACGAAGGGTTTTTGGGCCATAAAAAGAAGTGGGATGGTCAAAAAAAGGAAAAGGTGCAGTCGTTGAAGCCTGAACCCCACTCCGCCTACTTCTTTTTCTCCCGTTCCCCTCTCCCTTCTTCTTTTTCTTTTCCTTCTTTTCTTTTTCTTTTTTCCTCCCCTTTTCTTTCCCTC
>JBJTNX010000249.1:0-5910 GCA_046074325.1 Sphingomonadales bacterium | reverse complement strand
CGTGCTGTTGGTGCGCTTCAAGATCGGTACAGGCCAACTCCATTGCTTTTGCCAGGCCTACTATACCGGCAATATTTTCGGTGCCGCCACGTAAACCGCGTTCCTGAGCTCCGCCATGAATGAGCGGATTGACGCGCGTTTTTTTGTTCACATACAAAAACCCAATTCCTTTAGGGCCAGGAAATTTATGGGCCGCACAAGTAATAAAATCGATATCTAGAGCCGCTAAGTCAAAAGCGTAATGGCCCATTGTCTGGACGGTATCTGAATGAAAATAAGCACCATATTGTCTGCAAATCTGGGCCACCTCTGCAATTGGTAATAGGGTTGCAATTTCGTTGTTGGCGTGCATTAACGAAACCATTGTGGGGGTTGCGTCTTGCAAAAGTGCACGCAATTCTTCCAAGTTGATATTCCCTTTTGCATCGAGCTGAAGATTGACCACCTCGGTATTTTCATGTAATTTGAGCGCCTCAGCTGTGTGTCCGACGGCATGGTGTTCAATGGTGGAAGTTATAATGCGCTTGACGCCTAATTGGGTTACCGCAGCGTGCAAGGCCATGTTATCGGCTTCTGTACCACCAGAGGTAAAGATAATTTCTGACGGCGCACAATTGAGGTATTGGGCAATTTGGCGTCTGGCGTTTTCGATCAGGGCTTTTGCTTGACGCCCAAAAGCGTGCGTAGAGGAAGGGTTGCCAAAGTGCTCATAAAGCACTGGAATCATGGCTTCAACTACCTCAGGGGCCACTGGCGTTGTGGCAGCGTTGTCAAGATAGACGTTCATTCTGGCTGTTTTGCCACGAAGATACTAAAATTACTTTGCTTATCTTTGGTTAATGAATGCTCCGCTCGCCGAACGCATGCGCCCCAAAATACTTGACCACTACATTGGTCAGCAGCACCTTTTGGCGCCAAATGCTTCTTTAAGACGGGCCCTCGACGCCGGCGTTATTCCATCCATGATCTTTTGGGGCCCTCCTGGAGTTGGTAAAACCACATTGGCACAGCTTATTGCAAGTCATCTGCAGCGTCGAATTCATACGCTTTCCGCTATTTCTAGCGGGGTCAAAGATGTGAGGGATATCATCGCCAAGGTCGAAAACGGCGGCATGTTCACACCAAAAGGAAGTATTTTATTTATTGACGAAATTCATCGTTTTTCGAAAGCCCAGCAAGATTCTTTACTCGGAGCTGTCGAGAAAGGCATCATTACGCTCATAGGTGCCACTACTGAAAATCCTTCTTTTGAAGTCATTTCTGCCTTGCTATCGCGTTGTCAGGTCTACACACTTGAACCGCATAGCCAAGCCGATTTACTGCATTTATTGGAACGCGCGCTTCAAGAGGATGCCATTTTAAGCCGAAAAAAAATCACGCTCAAGGAAACAAACGCGCTGTTGCGTATCTCTGGAGGTGATGCCCGTAAACTGCTCAATGTATTTGAAATTATCGTCGGTACATTTCAAGAACAGGTCCAAATCGACATCACCGACGACATCGTGCTGCAAAATGCCCAACAAAGTTTGGCGCGCTACGACAAAGACGGCGAACAACATTACGACATCATTTCGGCGTTCATTAAATCGGTCAGAGGTTCGGACCCAAATGCAGCAGTGTATTGGCTTGCGCGAATGGTTGAAGGCGGCGAGGACCCTAAATTCATAGCCCGGCGCTTGCTTATTTTGGCTGCTGAAGACATCGGCTTGGCCAATCCGAACGCGCTGCTCATGGCCAACACCTGCTTTGAAGCCGTGAAAAACGTAGGTTGGCCTGAATCGAGAATCATTCTCAGCGAATGCACCATCTATTTGGCAAGTTCGCCGAAAGGAAACGCCGCCTATATGGCTATTAATCAGGCCCAACAACTTGTTCAAAAAACCGGCGATTTACCTGTTCCGGTAGCCCTGCGCAATTCACCTACCCAACTTATGAAAGACCTCGGTTATGGCGAAGGCTATCATTACAGCCACGACTATCCCGGAAATTTCTTCAACCAAGAATTTTTACCCGAACCAATCAAAGGCACGTCTTTCTTTGCACCGGGTAGCAGCGCTAAAGAACAAGAAATCGCCCAACAAATTAAAAAATGGTGGCAAGACAAATACAATTTCTGAGCGGAGCCTTGCTCTATTACGGATTGGTCTTACCCCTATCCTATCTACCTCTGCGTATACTTTATTTAATTGCTGATCTTGTATATGTTTTGCTTTGTACAATTCTACCTTATCGAAAAAAGGTAATCGAGCACAACCTTAAGCTTGCCTTTCCAACTAAATCAAATGAAGAAAGAAAACAAATCCGAGAAGATTTTTACCGGTATTTTGCAGATCTGCTTGTTGAATCAATCAAAAACCTGACTATTTCAGAGAAAGAACTAGCCGCTCGCTTTCAATTGGCAAACCCTGAAATTATTGCGCAAATGAACGCCCTAAATAAACCGATTCTATTGGTTGCAGGTCACTATAACAACTGGGAATGGCTTATCACTAGTCAAGCGCTGTGGTTCAAACAAAACAATTTTGGAATTGGTATGCCGCTGAGTCATCCGTTTTGGAATGACAAACTAACACAGCGCCGCGAGCGCTTTGGCTTAAATGTGGTCAATGCAAATAATTACCAAAGCGCATTTGAAACTAAAAATCCGTTGGTTTTGGTACTTGCTGATCAGGCGCCTAGCTCGCCAACCAACTGCCTTTGGCTGCCCTTTTTAGGGCAAGAAAGCGCCGTTATTTTTGGCCCTGAATACATGGCTAATTTATACGATTGCGCTATGATATTTACAAATATAACTAATTATAAAAGAGGTTATTACAATATTACACTTGAAGTTTTAGTTGAAAAATCTAAGACGCTAACTTACCAAAAACTTACGCAGCTTCATTTACAACAACTAGAGGCGCAAATTCACCAAAATCCGGCACGCTGGTTATGGTCTCACAAGCGCTGGAAACACCAAAAACCTGCCAATTGGGCGCAAATAAGCCAGGCCCTTCAGCAAAAATTCGAGCAAAAATTCCGCTAACATGTTTAAATTACTTTTAGGATTAAGTGTGGCCTTTTATTCAAATGCGCAATCCCAGCTGTGGAGTTATAAATTCTCAGCTACTGAAAACCAACGTGCCCTCATTTCGTTACCTAACGGGCAAATACTGAGTGGTTCGAGCGAAGCAGCACTGCGTTTATTCGGCCCAGCGCAAACGGATGTAGAACGCTTTAAATTAAATGATCAATTCAAAGAAATCAGAGACCTCTGCAAGACCACAACTGGGTATATTGCGATGCAAAGCCACGATACCAGCTGTATTTTGTTGTTGGATAAAAATTTTGAAGTGGATTCTGTTATTTATCCCTTAGGAACAAAGACTCCGCTATTTTTAGACGGGATTTGCACTGAAGACAACACCTTATTCCTACTCGGAGACCCCATCAATGGCAAATTCAGCTCCTTTCGCTCCTTCGATAACGGCCTTACTTGGGAACCAACACCCGGTCAAATTGCGGCAAAAAACGGAGAGGCAGCCTACGCGGCCAGCGGGCAAACCAACCAAATTGTGAACGGTCAATTCTATTTTGTATCAGGTGGTCTTTCTTCGCGATTTTTCCACTCTGCAGATCAAGGCGGGACCTGGACAGAAAGTGCACTGCCCTATCCTTCTTGCCCAACTTGTGGGCCTTACGCGATGGCTGTTAAAAACGATAAAGAAATCATGACTGTTGGTGGCTCTTACCTCCATCCTCAAAATAAAAAGAACACCTGCTTTTATAGCCAAGATGGCGGCCTAACCTGGCAAGCACCCAAAAAAGGCCCGTCGGGCTACCGATCTTGTGTAATTTATGCCAACAATAACTATTACGCTTGTGGCACCAACGGAATAGATGTAAGTAAAGACGGCGGTAAAACCTGGAAGTCAATTTCTAAAGAAAATGCCCTCAGCATGGCATACAATCAGCGCTACATCTACGTTACCCTCGCTGATGGTAGTTTATTGATACTCAAACCTTAATGACATCTGAGCTCAGGTCAAATACTTCGCCAATCTTCAAATTGATCACTGCCTGCTCTGTATAAAACTTGCGGCGGGCAAATAATGACACCAGGCCTTCCCCTCGTTTATCCTCGCTGTGCGTATCAATCAATAACACTGCCTTGAGCTGATTTTTCAATAGCTCGGCTCGTTTGTAGCCTAAATTGATGGTTCCACCTAAGAAAAATGGCAATTGATATTGCAGCGTAGTTGAAATGACGGCAGCAACTTGAAGATCGATATTTTTCTTGAGCAAAGCCCCATGAGGCGCATAAACGATTTTACTTTGAGAACTCTCGATCAAATAGGCTTTGTGCACTAATGCCTTTTTGGTTGGTAGTAGCTGAATCTCAAACGGCGCTTCGTTTAACGCCAAGAGCCTTTGAAAATGACCCCATTTTTTAATTTTCTTCAAGATGCCTGGCAAGCCGATTACAGGAATATCTTTATCAAATTGCAAAAGGGTTTCTTTATTGCAATGATCGGTAAACGGATGTGATATAAAAATGTAATCTGGTTGTGGTATGGTTTCAATCTTAGGCTGTGGGCCTTTGTGAAACTGTCGGCTAAATAAAGGATGAAAATCTACCTGTGAGGCACTAAACCAAGGATCAATGAGTACTTGCAACCCATCAAAATGGAACATCCAGGAGCAGTCTTCGTTGAGTTTGGTAAGTTGCATGTTGCTAAAATAAAAAAAGCCTTGCAATTGCAAGGCTTTTGTGGAGAAGATGGGATTCGAACCCACGACCTCTTGACTGCCAGTCAAGCGCTCTAGCCAACTGAGCTACATCCCCTTATTTTTATTTGGCTTGCAGGGTGTCTTCCATTGCAGAAGATACTGCTGCTTTTTCTACGCGGAGTTTGGTGCCTTCTGATTGAATCAGTACGGTGTTTTCGGAGATCTCGAGGATTTTGCCGTGAATGCCGCCAATAGTAACAATTTTGTCACCTGCTTTGAGGCCTTCGCGGAACTTTTTGAGCTCTTTTTGCTTTTTCATTTGAGGACGAATCATGAAAAAGTAAAAAACGCCGATCATTAAAACGATCATTACCAACTGATTTGCTCCTCCTCCTGACATAATTATTAAATTTTTGAGTTACAAATGTAGTTATTTTATTCTTCCCTTGATTTGTAATACGGTAATATTTGGCCTCGTATTGGTCATCACTGTAATTGCCTTATGAATGCGTTTGGTATGTAACTCATCGGTATTGATGGTGGCAATAATTTTAGTGCGCTTCCCTGGCATCAGCGGTTTGGTCGGCTTTTTTGCCAAGGTACACGTACAAGAAGGTCGCACCTCTCCAAATACCAACGGGTTGTCACCTGTATTTTCAACTTCAAATTCAGCCCGGATGACTTCCCCTTTATAAACAGTTCCCGCATAATGGATTTTGCTTTTAAAGTGCATGGTGGTCTCTGCTCCTACCTCAATTGACGCCTCATTTTGGCAAGCAGAAAGGAAGAGAACGGAAAAAATAAATATCGAAAGTACTTTCATATGATTAATTGAGTAAGCCGCGCCCTATTTTTTGAATGCGTTTTTCAGCGGTTAGCTTTGTAATCGCTTTATCTAGAATACCATTGATAAACACGTTGCTTTTGGGGGTGCTGTAAAATTTAGAAATCTCGATGTATTCGTTAATAGTGACTTTTGTTGGAATACTCGAACAAAACTGCAATTCGGTAAGCCCCATTTTAAGTAAGAGCATATCCATTTTTGCAATGCGATCAAGCTCCCAATTTTCAGCTAGCGCAAGTATATCAGCTTGGTGTGCCGTATCGGACTGTATCGTTTTGTGCAAAAGCGTCAATATAAAATCCTTTTCGTCGTCTTCGGGTTTGTAGAGCGGCAATATTTCTATGGAAGCACCGGGC
>JBJTNX010000248.1:0-7599 GCA_046074325.1 Sphingomonadales bacterium | reverse complement strand
GCGGTAAGCGTTATGGATGTAGTAGAACAAGTTAATGCTGTTGCACTTGTTGTAATGTTAGCTGAAGGCGCCGTGATATTTTGTGTAATATTTATGGTTGATGTAGCGCTGCAGTTGGCCGCATTGGTAACGGTTAATGTATAACTTCCTGGATTATTAATGCTGATAGCAGCATTAGTTCCTACAATGCTTGTTCCGTTAGACCATGAATAGGTACCACCACCGGTGCCCGTTAAGGATATGCTTGGCTGTGCACAAGTTAATATTGTATTATTGCTGTTGTTTGTTATTCCTGCAGTTGGCAAAGCATTGACAGTTATTGTCATGGTAGCAGTGGTTGCACAAACACCAGCCGTAGGGGTAAAAGTGTAAGTGGTTGTTTGCGAATTATTGAGTGCCGGGCTCCAAGTTCCTGTAATACCATTGCTTGACGTTGTGGTTAAAGGAGAAAGAGAACTTCCCGCACAAATTGCCGCAATTTGAGTGAATGCCGGTGTGGCGTTGGCCGTTACTGTAACAACACCGTTAACATTGTTGATTCCATCCCAGAATCCACCACCTGCTGGGTTGTATCCGCCATAAACAGTACAGCCATTATAAGTGTAACTAAAAGCGTAATAGTAGGTTCCTGGTGTTAAACCTGAAAGGGTTCCTGAGTATTCGTCATTATTGGGATTAACAGCCGAAAACGGATTATATATAGCCGTCGACCAAGCACTAGCAGGCCAAGTTGCTGGGTTGGTATTAGATGTAGATACACCATAGGAGACAGATATCCCGGCGGCTTGGCCAGCGGGGTTTGTTAGGTTGTTTTCGAAAACTTGACCGTAAATAGTCAAAGATTGTCCTTCGCAAATTGTAGATGTTCCAGGCCATTGAATATTGGCCCAATCAAGGACGTTGGCAAGGGTTGCAGTCGCTGTAGCGGTTCCAGTCGGACAACCGGGTACTGTATAGTTTACTGTATAATTTGTTGTGCCCGTTGGCGAAACTGTGATGCTGCTCGTGGTTTGTCCACCCGGATTCCAAACAAAGGATCCACCACTCGGTGAGGCTGTTGCGCTTAGCGTTACAGCAGTTCCCGGACAAAACGTAACGGGTGGCACACTAACTGTTGGGCTAGGCGCAACGGTTACGGTACCTGATGCACTTGACGAAGCACAACCATTTAGCGTATAAACAACACTGTATGTCGAAGTTGAGCTCGGACTAACCGATATACTAGCAGTAGTTTGCCCTCCAGGTGACCAAAGGTAAGTTCCTCCAGGACTTGACGGAGTGGCAGTAAGTGTTGCGCTCTGTCCACCGCAGATAGAGGTGCTATTAACACTAACAGTAGGTGGGTTTGCTATTGTAACAACTACCTGGTCTTGGTTGCTACAACCGTTGGCAGTGGCCGTAAGCGTGTATGTAGTAGTAGTCGTAGGTGTAGCGACCGGGTTAAATATATTTGGATTACTAAGTGTAGCCGAAGGTGACCAACTTACGGTAGGGATGATATTGCCTGCACAACCGGTAACACCAACACTTGCAGTCTGCCCCCCAGTAATAATAGTCATTCCACCTATCAATGAAGTCGTGCCACATAGAACGTTGTATCCGGCAACATTCGAGTTTGAAGCACCTTGTGTTTCGATGGTAAAAGTAAAAGGAGGTGAAGTTGGAGTGGGGATGGTAATACTATTATTGGAGGCTGTGGCATAAGGGCCTCCTGAACCTATAACGGCACCAACAGAATTGGTAAGCGTCCAACTTGTTTCATCAAGATTACTACCACTTAAAACATTTATTGTTATTGGACCGTTGAATCCGCCGCTTGCTGTTGCGCTACCGTTTAATGAGACACTGCCTCCGCATGAGGTAATATCAGGTCCTGCGTTTACAGTTGGTAAAGGTGTCACAAAAACAGTTACCTGGTCTTGGCTCGTGCAGGTTCCTTGTGTTGCAGTGAGGGTATAAGTGGTAGTGACCGTTGGATTGGCCGTTGGATTGAGAATGGTAGTTGAGCTTAAATTGGTAGCAGGGGTCCAAGCATAGGTAATAGGAGCCGTACTAGGCGTCCCGGTACAAGAGGCTACGGAAATGGTAGTTGAAGTACAAGGACCAAGTGTACCACTTAAAACAGATGTTCCGTTACAGGTAATGTTGTAGTTTGGATTGTTGTCACATATAGTGCCTTGGGTTTCAAGATAAAAACTATAAGGCCCAGCTCCAGGTGTGGCAATTGTTGCGGTATTTGTGGACCCAAGGGCATATGGCCCGCCTGACCCAACCACCGTTCCGGCAGCGTTTGTAAGACTCCATGAAACCATATCGAGCCATCCGCCACTGCTTATTGTGACAGTCATTACTGAACCGGTACCACCTGTTCCACTTGATCCTGGAGTAACTGTTCCGCTCAATTGTCCGGATGCTCCGGCACAAATAATGACGTCATTTCCTGCATTGACTACCGGATTGGTACAAGGGGGTGTTGGGCAATTTACGGAGTAGGTCATAGAGGCAGACCCAATTAAGGGTCCGCAAACGTATTGCGATAACTGAATACTATACGCACCAGTTGTGGGAGCCGTCCAAACAGCATTGGTTTGTAAACCACATTGGTCGTCCCAACCTTGTACAAGGGTTGTGTTTGAATTGTAAATGCGAAGATAAGTATCAACAGAGCTGAGGCCACAAGTAGTAAACGTGTAGGTACAACCTGCGGTAGCGGTAAAAGTAAAGACAGGTGCGGTTCCGGCAGGGAACGTCGCGGTTGTTTGCGGCGTGCTTGACGGGGTGATTGCAGTGGTACTACTTGGAGGAGTACAATACTGTGCAAAGCCCGGAACAGCTATTGAAAATAGCAGAACTATAATGGCTAAAAAGCGCATGACAGGTAGTAGTGTTTCGTTAGTTTGGTTTTAGCTTGCTAAATTTAGCAATATCATAACGAAATACCAATTAATGCGTTGCCTTTTGACAAATAAAAAAGGCTTCCGAAGAAGCCTTTTGTTAGAATTCGAATGATTCCATGAATTTCGTGGTAAAATTACCTGCGTTGAAATCAGGATTATCCATTAGTTTTTGATGGAATGGAATGGTTGTTTTCACGCCGCCAATTACATATTCGTTGAGTGCGCGCTTCATTTTGAGTATAGCTTCTTCACGGGTTTGTGCCACCACGATGAGTTTTGAAATCATGGAGTCATAATGCGGTGGAATGGAATATCCGGCATATACGTGTGCATCGATACGAACGCCATGGCCACCTGGACAATGGTAGTCCGTGATTTTACCCGGGCTTGGGCGAAAATCGGCATACGGGTCTTCGGCGTTGATGCGACATTGAATCGCATGCATGGTTGGGTAATAGTTTTTACCTGAAATTTTTTCACCAGCAGCAATTTTAATTTGCTCTTTAATGAGATCGAAGTTGATTACTTCTTCGGTGATGGTGTGTTCTACCTGGATGCGGGTATTCATTTCCATGAAGTAGAAATCTCGGTTTTTATCTACAAGGAACTCAACGGTGCCGACCCCTTCGTATTTTACTGCCTTGGCTGCTTTAATAGCTGCTTCTCCCATTCTTTCACGAAGATCATCTGTCATGAACGGAGAAGGTGTTTCTTCTACTAGTTTTTGATGTCTTCGTTGAATGGAACAATCTCTTTCGGATAAGTGACATGCATTGCCGTATTGGTCTCCAGCGATTTGGATTTCGATATGACGTGGTTCTTCAATGAATTTTTCCATGTAAATACCGTCGTTTCCAAAAGCAGCGCCCGCTTCTTGACGAGCGGAGTCCCATGCGGCTTCCATGTCGTCTTTTGTCCAGACGATGCGCATTCCTTTACCTCCGCCACCAGCTGTAGCTTTTAGGATGACTGGGTATCTGACCACTTCTGCAGTGGCAAAAGCATCATCTAGGTCTTTTAACAGTCCGGCAGATCCTGGAATACAAGGCACGCCTGCTGCAAGCATGGTCGCTTTTGCAGTTGCTTTGTCTCCCATACCGGCGATTTGCTCGGGCAATGCACCGATGAATTTGATGCCGTGCTCTTGGCATACTTTTGAAAACTTTTCGTTTTCAGAAAGAAATCCATAACCGGGATGAATGGCATCTGCGTTGGTGATCTCGGCTGCAGCAATAATATTAGGAATACTTAAGTAAGACTGAGCACTTACAGGAGGGCCAATACAAACGGCTTCATCTGCAAAACGAACTGGAAGGCTATCTTTGTCGGCGGTTGAGTATACGGCCACCGTTTTGATGCCCATTTCTTTACAGGTGCGGATCACGCGCAAAGCGATTTCACCGCGGTTGGCAATCAATATTTTCTTAAACATGGGTTTGTTTTTAAGCGGGATCAACCAAGAATAAGGGTTGATCGTAGTCTACAGGACTTGCATTATCAACAAGCACTTTAACGATTTTACCAGAAACTTCGGCTTCAATTTCGTTGAAGGTTTTCATGGCTTCAATGATACAAACTTTATCTCCTTTTTGAATGGTATCTCCTACGTTTACGAAAGGATCTTTATCAGGTCCTGGTGTGCGGTAAAAAGTCCCGATCATAGGTGATTTAACGGTGATATACTTGCTGTCGTCGGCAGCGGCTTCTGCTGCAGGTGCAGCGACAGGTGCGCTGGTTGCAACGGGCGCAGCCGTAGTGACAGGTGCAGCGGCTGCTACCATTGGAGCGGCCTGAACCATGATTGGCTCTGCTTGACTACCTTTTATTGAAATGCGAAAACCTTCTCTTTCGATTTCAACTTTACCAAGACCAGACTTGGATACTAATTTGATGAGGTCTTTGATTTCTTCTAAATTCATTGCGAAATTTTTTTCAAAGTTAATTTAATTATGAATTGTATGCCCACTTGAGGTAGATAGCACCCCAAGTAAATCCGCCTCCGAAAGCAGATAATATGATCACATCTCCTTTTTTGAGCTGTTTTTCATAGTCCCAGAGACATAGAGGGAGCGTTCCGGCTGTCGTGTTGCCGTAGCGCTGAATATTGATCATTACTTTTTCTTTGGTTAGCCCCATGCGGTTCGCGGTGGCATCTATAATGCGTAAATTGGCTTGGTGTGGCACCAACCAACTCACGTCATCAGAGGTAAGGTTATTGCGCTCCATGATTTCAGCCGAAACATCGGCCATATTGGTCACCGCAAATTTGAAAACTGCTTGACCTTCTTGTTTCACGTAGTGTAGTCTGTTTTCGACAGTTTCAATAGAGGCAGGCATGTGAGAGCCTCCGGCTGGTTGCTGAAGGTATTGTCTGCCTGATCCGTCGCTGCGCAAAATAAAATCAATGAGGCCGTTTCCTTCTTCATTTGGCTCGAGCAAAACAGCGCCAGCGCCATCGCCGAAGATCACACAAGTTGTGCGGTCTTGGTAGTCAATGATTGAAGTCATTTTGTCGACACCAACAACGATTACTTTTTTGTGTTTACCAGATTCAATAAATTGGGCACCTGTAGAGAGCGCGTATAAAAATCCTGAACAGGCTGCATTGACGTCGTAACTCCAGGCATTTTTCATGCCCACTTTATCACAGACAATATTTGCAGTACTCGGGAATGGGTGATCAGGTGTTACTGTACCAACGATAACGAGCTCGATATCGAGTGGATCAATTCCTTTTTTTTCGAGTAGCGCACGAACTGCCGCAGCTGCCATATCTGAGCTCGCCCCATCTTTCATGATGCGTCGCTCTTTGATACCGGTGCGTGTGGTGATCCATTCGTCAGAGGTATCAACAAGTTTAGCGAGATCTTCGTTGGATAAGATATGTTCAGGCACATAGCCCTGAACTGCGGTAATAGCAGCGGTAATTTTACCCATGTTATTTAAATGCTTCGTTAATTTTTTCGGTTAATTCGGTACGTACCACTTCATAGGCATGAAGGAGCATGTTTTTTACGGCGATATCGTTGGAGATGCCATGACCGATGATGGCATTTCCTTTAACACCAAGGATAGGTGTACCGCCATAGTTCTCGTAATTAAAGCGATCAAAATATTCATCTTTGATGCCTCGTTTTTTCATTAGTGTAAAAATACCTTCCGCCTCTTTGAGAACGATATTTCCAGTAAAACCGTCACAAACAATGACGTCTGCCACACCAGTGAAAATGTCTCGACCTTCAATGTTACCAATGAAGTTGAGCTCATCTGATTCAGCTAGTAATTTATAGGTAGCAATCGAGAGTAAATTACCTTTTGAGTCTTCTTCTCCAATGTTGAGCAACGCAACTTTGGGTTTTTCTAAACCCAAAACGTTCTCTGCGTAAACTGCGCCAAGCACTGCAAATTGTTGAAGCACATCGGATTTACAGTCGGCATTAGAGCCCACGTCTAATAAAACGGATTTGCCACCGGTAATTGTTGGCAAGGTAGACGTGATGCAAGGTCGAATAACACCGGGAATGGTATTGAGTTTAAACATGGAACCAACAAGCATGGCTCCTGTATTTCCGTTGCTTGCAAAAACATCGATGAGCCCTTTGGCTAACATATCAAACCCAACAGCTATCGAGCTATTGGGTTTTCTTGGAAGTGCTTTAGTAGGGTGATCGTGAAAAGTGATGACCTCGGGCGCGTGAATGATTTCGAACAACGCCGCACTTTGGTTTCTGCTCGCTAATTCTTTTTGAATTGTGAGTTCGTCACCAAATAGCACAATAGTGACATCATTACCCAATTCGTGTTTGGCTAATAATGCACCATCGATTGTCGCTTGCGGAGCGAAATCGCCACCGGAGACATCAAGCCCAATCTTCATGGGAGAAAATTAGAGCTTACTGTGCCTCCTCGACGGAGTCAGTCATTTTTTCTGCTACAACTTTACCTTTGTAGTAAAGTTTTCCTTCATGCCAATGTGCATGGTGAAACAAGTGCGGTTGACCTGTAGTAGGGCAAGTAGCAACATTGTTAGCAGTCGCTTTTTTGTGCGTTCTACGTTTGTCACGACGTGTGGTCGATATTCTTCGTTTAGGATGCGCCATTTTATGTTAATTTATATCTATTTAATTTAAATTCTTAAGTGCCGACCAACGCGGGTCGATGTCGTCTTGATCGGGCTTTGAGCTTGGTGCTGGTTGTTGGTATTTGGCCAACAAGGCTACCATTTCTTCATTGCATTCGTCTGGTTCGTGCACAAGCTTGGCTGGCAACGATAAACTGATGAGTTCGTAAAGCGGCTGAGAGATATCAATTTGATAGCTTTCAGGCGCAAGAACAATCAGGTTCTCATCTTCGGATTCTTCTTCGCCAAAAGTGTAATAGAGGGTGAATTCTCCGTCTATTTCTTGGCTAAGCGGTTCGGTACAGCGATCACAAGTTGTAAAGATAAAACCGACAATTTCCATATTGGCAATGAGCATGGTTTCTTTCTTTTCTAACTCTAGATAGGCGGTAAGACGACCATCTTCGATGAGTGAATAAGGCAATGATTCAAAGAACGATTTGTCAATGTCGAATTCAAATTCATGAAGCCCAAGCTTTAATCCAACGAAGGGTATGGCGAACGGACTTTTCATAATGAATGTTTCACTGACGAAAACGAAAGGGCAAAATTAAGGAATTAATTTGGATTTTTAAAATAGGA
>JBJTNX010000247.1:0-2744 GCA_046074325.1 Sphingomonadales bacterium | reverse complement strand
TTAAATTTAAAAAGGTTTAATAATGAAATAATTATGCTCGTTCTTCGAGCGTTTTAAGGATGCCAGCAATTTTGCCACCAGCACCTTGAAGACCAGACAATACGTTTTTCGCTGGGCTTTGCAACAAGGCAATGAGATCACCGATAAGCTCTTCTTTGCTTTTGAGTGATTCTAATGCACTAAGTTGGTCATCACCGATAAAGATTGCTTCGTCAATGTATGCGCCTTTCAAAAGTGGTTTTGGTGATTTCTTACGGAAATCAGCAATCAATTTGGCAGGTGCATTTGCAACGTCAGAGATCATGACAGAGGTAGCGCCTTTAAGTACGTCGCGTAACGCACCAAAATCTTTACCTTCCACTTGATCCATTGCTTTTTCAAGCAAAGCATTCTTTACAACACGCATAGAGATGTTCGATTGAAAACATCTTCTGCGAAGGGTGTTAACGGCCTCAACGGTCAATTCTGCAGTGTCTGTCAAATACACAACGTTAGAAGCAGCTAATTGTGCTGCTAATTCGCTGATGTACTGTGCTTTTTCTTCTCTTGTCATGTGTTCTAAGTATTAAGCAGTAACAGACTTCGCGTCAATTTGTATTCCAGGACTCATTGTTGAGCTTAGGTAAATACTTTTAATGTAAGTACCTTTTGCAGCAGACGGCTTCAATTTCATAAGGGTAGAAATCAATTCGGAAGCGTTTTCACGAATTTTTGCACCCTCGAAACTCACCTTACCGATTCCAGCGTGGATGATACCGTATTTGTCAACTTTAAAGTCGATTTTACCAGCTTTCACCTCTTCAACTGCTTTACCAATTTCCATGGTTACAGTACCTGTTTTCGGGTTTGGCATTAAGCCGCGTGGACCGAGGATACGACCGAGCGCACCTACTTTACCCATTACAGAAGGCATCGTGATGATGACATCAACTGCAGTCCAGCCCGCTTTGATTTTGGCGATATAATCGTCAAGACCTACGAAATCTGCACCTGCATCTTGCGCTTCTTTTTCTTTGTCTGGTGTACAAAGTACAAGTACTTTGACATCTTTACCAGTACCGTGAGGTAAGGCAACGGTTCCACGTACCATTTGGTTCGCTTTACGTGGGTCTACACCCAAACGAACGCAAATATCTACAGAGGCATCGAATTTAGTGGTAGAAATTCCCTTCACCAAATCACATGCTTCTGATAGAGTGAAAGCTTTTGACAAATCGTATTTTGCCAAAATCTCTTTTCTTTTTTTAGAAACTCTTTTCATAGTAAATGATTATTTGGATTTTGGAGCTTCGCCACCTTTAACGGTAACCCCCATACTTCTTGCTGTTCCTGCAACCATGCGCATTGCGGAGTCAACCGTAAAACAATTCAAATCAGGAAGTTTGTCTTCTGCAATAGCACGAACTTGATCCCAAGTAACGGAACCAACTTTCACACGATTTGGCTCAGACGAACCTTTCTTAATTTTTGAATGTTCAATGATTTGTACCGCTGCTGGCGGGGTTTTTAGAACGAAATCAAAAGATTTGTCACCGTAAACGGTGATGACAACCGGAACCACCTTACCCATTTTGTCTTGTGTACGCGCGTTGAACTGCTTACAAAACTCCATGATGTTCACACCTTTCGCACCGAGAGCCGGTCCAATTGGTGGTGAGGGGTTGGCTGCGCCTCCTTTGATCTGTAACTTGATCAATGCTGCTACTTCTTTAGCCATATATATACAAATTATGTAGTTAAACGAGGGCTACTAGACGGGAAGCTTTAGTCATCAGGCCCTCTCCTACGGTTAATACAACTTTACGACTCTTTCTCAACTTGCATATAGTTGAGTTCGAGTAGATTTTTGCGGCCAAAAATTTTGACCATTACTTTTAGTTTCTTTTTCTCTTCGTTGATTTCGTCAACAACACCACTAAAATTGTTGAATGGCCCGTCGATAACTTTAACAGACTCACCAACAACAAATGGGATTTTGAGTTCTTCTTCAGTGACAGATAATTCGTCTACTTTACCAAGTATACGGTTGACTTCAGCCATGCGCATTGGAACGGGCTCTCCGCCTTTTTCGGTACCTAAGAAACCAATTACGTTCGGAATGCTTTTAATGACGTGCGTCACCTCACCAACCAAAGCCGCTTCGATGAGGACATAACCTGGAAGGAACGCCTTTTCTTTATTGACTTTTTTACCGTTTTGAATTTTAAAAACTTTTTCGGTAGGGATAAGTACTTGGTTGACGTAGTCTGTCAGTTTTGTGCGCGCAATCTCGAGTTCAAGGTATTCCTTGACCTTTTTTTCCTTGCCGCTAACGGCACGGACGACATACCATTTCTTTGCTATTTCAGCCATTGTTCTGGGTGTTAGAATGATCCGTAGATAAAGCCAAGCACACCCTTCCATAATGAATTTTCTTCTCCGGTAATACCGAATGTGAAATCCATGGCAAAGATGACAAGGGAAATGAGCACAGAAGCTACGACGACTAATATGGTGTTATTTTGTAACTCCTTCCATGTAGGCCAAGTTACTTGATGAACCATCTCGTTATAGATGTCGATGATGTATGATCTTAATTTTAACACGAATTGTTGTTTTAATTGTGCACGGGCGGTAGGATTCGAACCCACGACCAATGGTTTTGGAGACCACTACTCTACCAGCTGAGCTACACCCGTTTAAAAAGGGGAGCTGTTAACTCCCCTTACTTGAAACTTTTGGTAGAATCTTAAGCTACGATTTCA
>JBJTNX010000246.1:0-16110 GCA_046074325.1 Sphingomonadales bacterium | reverse complement strand
CGTGAATGCCCAAACAATTACCGCAGATTTAAGTGTGAAATACGCTTATAGCGCAACAGGTCTCTTTAACAAAAGTATTTCCGACTTGGGTGCTTCGCAAGATTACGATATGGCGTTTAGTTCAAATTACGGTATTGCCGGTACTTTTAACTTTGGTAAAATTGGAGTAGGTGTCGAGTACCTGATGGGGAATTTCAAGGCAGGTTATCAGGGTGACCAAGCACTTATTGGTGGCGCTTACACCTCAAATGTAGATTTGAAAACCACGCAAATTCCAGTTTATTTACGACTTGGTGGTACCAAAGGCTCTTTCGGTGAGTTTGGTGTTGTCATGAACAGTGTAAAAAGCGCTACTTACTCCAATAGCAACTACCTCATTGATCCATCTGTTGATGTGACCAATCAATACCAGAACTTCATGGGCTACATGATTGGTGTGGGTGGCCGTTTTGGTTTATTAGAGCTCCCAATTATGGTATCTGTCAGTGCGCGTATGATGTATAGCACAGCCGATGCAAAGGGCGTAGATGCATTAGGTGCAGATCTAGACTTGTATAATCCGGTGAATAAAACCAATGCAGCTTCACTTGGTTTGCATGTGGGTGTGATCTATTCCATTGATTAATTCAGTAGACAAATTCAAAAAATAGGCGAGCCGACAGGCTCGCCTATTTTATTTCTTTAACTACAGTTTAAGGTTTCACTAAGTGAACAAAGCCGTGTAGTGTGTAAAGTGTCTTTTCTTTATTGTCGTATTCGTATTTTTCGCTTTTAGGCGTAGCCATGTAGAAATAGACACCTTCTTCTAAAGCTTTACCGGTCATGTCTGTGCCGTTCCAGTCATTGAGGTAGTTGTCTTTTTCATAGATTAAATTTCCCCAACGGTTGAATATTTGAATACTGACTTGATTGTAGTCTTCCCAGTTTTTGATAACAAGCAGTTCATTGGTGCCATCGTTGTTGAGCGTCAGTACATTTGGCACAACCAACGGACATTGGTTGTAAACACGGATATTCGGTGAGGTAATGGTTTTGGCACATTGGTCCATGACGTAAACCTGAAAATTATTGAGATTGGGCTCCAGAATTCCGGGCTGCACGTAAACGGTGTCGTTGTTCGGGAAAGCACCAGGCCCCCACACATAACTGTATGGTGAAATGCCGTTTTGAACATTACACCAAATATTGGTTCCTTGACCAAAATCAGCACAAACATTCAGAGAGTCAACGGCTGTTATCGTCATTGGGATATAGTCAATAATATTCAAGGAGATAGAGGTGGTATCAAACGACCCATCGCAAGGATTCGGTAATATCACATTGAAAAATACGGTTTCGGTACCTTCGGGAAGGCCATCTAGAAAAGCAGAAATACCAATGGTGTCTGAGGCTACACCTGCTGGAATAACAAGGGTATCATCGATGTAAGGGTAGTCGTCGCCGTTGGTTGCCGTCCCGCTCAGATTGATTTGTACAACTAAATTTTGAGTGAGGTCAGTGCGCTTGACAACAAAGCCAGCAAAACCACAATCTTCGATGAGTTGGGTTGGGCCAGTAACATCTACCTCAATGGGTACTTCAACTTGGCAAGCGACCACCCGGTAACCAAAAGTGCGTATTTTGGTATTGATGAGCACGCCATTGCGCCACTCTTTTACAGCTACTCCGGCAACATAGCTTCCAATTAAGTTTGGCGTAAAAGTCATGAAACCTGTAGTAGGATCTATGGTAATATTGGATCCAGCTCCAAACGGAACTGTTTCGGTAAATGTGGGATTCCAACTGACGGGCGTATACGGCGCAGGATCTTCAGGGTCAGGAACTACATTGGCGATGCTACCGCCAAGAAGTGGGGCCATGAGTTCATAACTAAGCGAGTCGCCATCTGGATCGAAAGCCGCATGATCAAAATCAAGTGTGTTTTGTGAACACAAAACCAATGGCGGATAATTGATGAAGCGCGCACCCTGATTGTGCACACCAACAAGTGCAGATCCAGGAATAAAGGTCGTGAGGGTAATGCCATTATTGGAGGGGTCTACGATGTTGTCAATTGCGCCGGTCCAGCAACAACGTTGATAAGAAACGTAGTAGCCTTGTGTTCCAAATGGAAGTACGACCGTATCAATGTATATGGCGCGTTCTACACAAATGTCATTGGGTACGGTAACACAAGGGTCGTCGTAGACCACAGGAAGTATATTTTGTGAAAAAGGCGCGATATACCTCACTAAAAAAATCGAACCATCGGCATTGAAAATAGTGTAGTTGAGTGGGTTGTCAAAGCCTGTTGCCGAGTTGCAATCTCGGTAAATTTCTATTGTGATTTTGTATTGGTTATTGCCAAGCGAATCGTAATAGATTTCACCGCCAATAATATGACTTGCCCAGCTATTGAAGCTCAAAAAGAGACCAAGGATAAAAGCAAATAGGGTAGTTGTTAGACGCATGCGTTTGAATTTTGTATATTCGTTGTGGATGTCAAAGTTAAGCTTGTTTTTTGTAATCTTCGGATTCTTTTTTAGTTTGCAGTTGTTCGGGCAAACCGAAGCACAACTGCGCCAAGAATTACAAAGTACAAAAAGCAAGACGTTGCAGCTACAAATTAGGTTGCGTCTGATCGATGCAATTTATGAGCGCAATCGCTTTGATTGGCATAAAGAAATCGAAGCACTGGTTCTTCAGCGCAAAGCTTACAAAGGAAAACAGAACCAAGCCCTTATATCTCTGCTCGCAGCTGAAAATCAACTTTTCCTTGGCAATACCGAAAGTGCAAAGCGTATTTTTAATGAAGCGCTTGCTTCAATTAACTTTGAGAATCCGAAAGCAGTCTGGAAAAAAAAGCTTTTAGGTTGTTCGTTATTCCCCCAAACAGCACCATATCATTATTCCACGTTGCGCAAAGAATTTGCCAATAAGCTAAAGCACCGTGAACAAACTGCTTTCTATTTGCAAATCGCTAAAAATTTTACCGCTTCATTTCAAAAGGACTCCGCCATTTGGGCCAGCAATATAGCTTTGCAACATGCCAAGCGTTCGGACAAAAAATGGGTCCTTATCGAGGCCATGCAACAACAAGCGGAGACCTACTGGAATTTCAATCTTTTTGAACAAGCGGTCCAGCGATCCATTACGTCCTTGCAGCTTGCAGAAGAAGCGCAACTTGATTTTTTCAAACAAAGTCCATTGCTATTGATTGCAAGTATCACCATGGAAGTCGGTAATTTCAATCAGGCCTCTACCTATATCAAACTGGCGAAAGACCTCGCCAAAACAAATATGGATGAGCGGGCTCTTGCTTTTTCCAATTTTTTGTTGGCCCGTTATTACCTAGGGACAAATGCTTCAAATTCGGCAGGTGTTTATGCCGGGTTAGCCTATAAATGGTTCAATAGTGTAGGGAACGTTAGGTACGAAAAAAAAGCAAGGCTACTCATGATTTCTGCCAATCAACTTTTTGGTAGAAATGTTGAATTGGCCTACGCAGCACTTTTTTCAGATTTAAACACAGCGACAGATCCTTATTTTGCAGCTGAGTTGTACTACGAATACGGTCAGCACCTGCTGCGCTCTCAAAAGTTGCAGTTGGCTCAAAACGCTTTTGTATCTAGTCTCAACAGCTTGCCTTATGAAGCCCTTTTGCGTCCTAAAATTGCCAAAGCTTATAGCTCCTTGGCGCAAATTGCCACCAAAACTGGCCTTTATAAATCAGCTTATGAATACCAACAAAAACACAGTAATTGGTTAGAAAACAGTCCGGTTTGGCGCAGTGCTGCTCGGATTGAAGAAATGGCTGCAGCTAATTTAAGAGAAGAGCGAGAACGATTGATTGTCAATCAACAAGCCTCTATTGAACGCGCCCGTAAAGAGCGCGAAATTGTAGAGCTGCAACGAGACCGTCAATTATTTATTTCCATCATCTTTATTGTTGCCATCATTTTTGGGGTGGTCATTTTTGTATTGCGCACCCAACAAATCAAAACCAAACAAGAACAACGAGAAGCTGAACTTTCTCAGACCTTGTTGCGCACCCAAATGAATCCGCATTTTGTTTTTAACGCCATGTCGGTCATCCAAAGTTACATCTATGAAAATGACCCTGAAAAGTCTTCTCAGTTTCTCGTTAATTTTTCTCGTTTAATGCGCTTAATTCTGGAAAATTCGCCAAAAGAATTCATTCCAATCGAACTTGAAAGAGAAATTTTAGATAAATACCTCACGGCGCAAAAAATGCGTTTTGAAAACCGTTTTGATTACGAATTGAATATCAGCGACGACCTGATATTCAACAAAGCTATGGTGTCTCCAATGATTACCCAACCGTTCATAGAAAATGCCATTGAACACGGACAATTACACACTGTAAAAGGTGGAAAGATTGAGGTTAAAATGTATGACCACCAAAAACAGCTGATTATTGAAATCCAAGACAACGGTGTAGGCCGAAAAAAATCGGCGAGCACCAAAAAAATGAAGACACATAAGAGTATGGCAATTGATATTACGCGCGAACGTATCGCTATTCTCAATAAAAAGTATAAATTTAGTGGTAGCTTGACCATTAATGACCTAGATAGCCAAACCCAAACAGGGACATCCGTTAAATTGGTCTTGCCTTTAAAGTACGAATCCGAACAATAAACTACTACGTGCCATGAGTCGAAAAGTACTGATCATCGATGATGAAAAACCAACACGGACCTTCATCCGTAAAATGTTAGAGTCATTTGACTTGAACCTAAGTGTGTATACCGACGGTGAGAATGTCGCTTCAGGTATTGAAGCCATTGAGGATATCCAGCCTGATATCGTTCTGCTCGATATTCAAATGCCAGATGGCAATGGATTTGACGTGCTGAAAAATGTGAAATTCAAGCAGTTTGAAGTGATTTTCATCACGGCATTTCAAGAGTTTGCCGTACAGGCCATTAAATTTTCAGCCCTCGATTACATACTCAAACCAATTGATGCAGAAGAGTTACATACGGCCATTACCAATGCGCTGCAGCTTGTTGATCACAAAAAAGAGGACACCCAATTTGCCGCCTTACAACACAACATACATCCTCAACACAAGCGCAAATTGGTGCTCAAGACCCAGGAGAGTATTTTTGTAATTGAGATTGACGATATCGTGCATTGCGAGGCCGATAAAAACTATACTTTTTTCTATCTCAACGATGGTAAAAAAATATTGGTTTCTAAAACCCTAAAAGACTACGACACCATGCTCTCCGGATTTTCGTTTTTCAGGGTGCACCAATCTCACCTGATCAACTTAAATTACGTCGAGCGTTACGATAAACACGACGGTGGATCTGTCATCCTTAAAGATGGATCTTCGATTCCGTTATCACCAGCGAAGAAAGACCAGTTCTTTAAAAGCCTTGATTTGCTTTAACCAAGTGCTTGTTTGAGATCTTCAATAAGGTCTTGCGCATCTTCAATGCCGACACTGAGTCGAATCAAGGAGTCAACAACGCCGCTTTTTTCGCGCACTTCTTTTGGAATAGAAGCGTGTGTCATGGTAGCAGGGTGCCCAATTAATGACTCGACACCACCTAAAGATTCAGCGAGCGCAAATATTTCAACCTTTTTCACCAAATTCAAGGCATCCTGAAGCTGATTGCCTTTGAGCGTGAAAGAAATCATACCGCCAAAACCGCGCATCTGTTCTTTGGCCACTAGATGATTCGGGTGCGTTTCAAAACCCGGCCAATACACTTTATCTACGGAAGGGTGCGTCGTTAGGTAATGGGCAATTTTCTCGCCGTTTTCACAGTGGCGCTGCATACGTAGGTGCAGTGTTTTGATGCCTCTTAAGACCAAAAAAGAATCCATAGGGGCGGTAACCGCACCAGAAGAATTTTGGATACGGTACATTTCTGTTGCTAAGTCATCGTCGTTACATACCAAAGCGCCCATGACAACATCGGAATGTCCGCCCAAATATTTGGTCACAGAATGCATGACCATATCAGCACCGAGGTCCAAAGGATTTTGCAAGTAAGGTGTTGCAAACGTATTATCGACACAAAGCATTGCACCAGCTTTTTTCGCAATAGTTGACATCGCTTTGATATCGATGATATTCATCATGGGATTGGTAGGCGTCTCGACCCAAATGAGCTTTGTATTGTCATTGACCAAGGCCTCAACTGCGGCAGGATCTTGCATATCCACAAAGTGAAAAACCAGGCCATATTTAGCGAAAATGGTGTTAAATATTCGGTAAGAACCGCCATATAGGTCGTTGGTCGAGATGATTTCATCTCCGGGATTCAACATTTTAATGACGCAATCGATGGCAGCAAGGCCCGAACCAAAACAAGCTCCATGTTTGCCGTTTTCGATGGCTGCAATATTCTTTTCAAGTGCATGTCTTGTGGGGTTCAAGGTACGTGAGTACTCGTAGCCTTTGTGATTACCCACACCTTCTTGGACATACGTAGAGGTTTGGTAAATAGGGGTCATAATGGCTCCTGTTGCAGGATCAGGGTGCACGCCTGCATGGATTGCTTTGGTTGCAAATTTCATTGATGGATGTTTTTGACAAAATTAATAGAATCCGCTAAGGCAGCTCCAATTCATGAGCGGGATCCCAAAAAACTTTTTGAAAATCTTGAATTTGATTTTCTACTATTTTGATTCCTTCTTTTTCGAGTAGGTTCTGCATTGCATTCGGGCTATCAAAATGGTGTTTGCCACTAAGAAGACCAATACGGTTTACTACCCTGTGCGCTGGGACATCTAAAAGTTGGTGACTTGCATTCATGGCCCAGCCTACCATTCTTGCAGCCTGTTTGGATCCCAAATAATTGGCAATTGCACCATAACTCGTTACTCTACCTTCCGGAATAAGCCTGACCACCTGATAAACAGCCGCGAAGAAATCTTTATTTTTAGCGTTTAAATTTTGCTGCATTATTCAAAGATATGAAAGGATTACTAACGATAGGCTTATTGATTTTAGCAAATGTATTCATGACTTTTGCATGGTACGGTCATTTGCGTTTTTCTGAAAATAAAAAACTGTGGGGTGCAGGATTATTTAGCATTATTTTAATTAGTTGGGGCCTTGCATTTTTTGAATATTGTTTGCAAGTTCCAGCGAACCGCATTGGCTTCAAAGAAAATGGAGGTCCGTTTTCTTTGCTAGAATTAAAAGTAATTCAGGAAGTAATTACCTTACTCGTTTTTATTATTTTTTCTCTAGTGTTTTTTAAAAATGAAGCTTTGCGTTGGAATCATTTTATAGGCATGCTCCTTTTGATAGGGGCGGTATATTTTGTATTTAAGAAGTAAAAAAAAAGCCACCGGTTAGGGTGGCTTTTTTTTAGAAATGGGGTTGTTGCTTATTTTTCACAACAAGATGTTTTGTCGTTTGAACAAGTCGCACCGTGACCTTCACATGAAGCGTTGTCTGTGCAGCTGGTCTCACATTTTTGAACTATTCTCGGTTTGGTTTCTTGGATTTTTTCACCCATGATAGGTGCAATTACCAAACCAACCAAACAAGTCAATTTGATCAAGATGTTCATTGAAGGGCCAGATGTATCTTTGAATGGATCACCAACGGTATCGCCAGTTACGGCTGCTTTATGGGCATCAGAGCCTTTGTAAGTCATTTCTCCGTTGATAACAACACCTGCTTCGAACGATTTTTTAGCGTTGTCCCATGCGCCACCAGCATTGTTTTGGAAGATTGCCCAAAGTACACCAGATACGGCAACACCGGCCATGTAACCACCGAGTACTTCGGCAGCCATTTCCCAGTTACCTGAAATAAAACCAGTACCAAGACCAATAAAGATTGGCGTAAGGATGGTGAGGGCTCCTGGTAACATCATTTCACGAAGTGCTGCCTTGGTAGAAATCTCTACACATTTACCATATTCTGGTTTGCCTGTGCCTTCCATAATTCCGGGAATTTCACGGAACTGACGACGCACTTCGTTAACCATATCCATGGCTGCGCTACCAACTGATTTCATTGCAAGTGCGGAGAAAACCACTGGTATCATACCACCGATAAACAAAGCGGCAAGTACCGGAGCTTTGAAAATGTTGATACCATCGATACCGGTAAACGTAACGTAAGCAGCAAACAAAGCCAATGCGGTTAATGCTGCAGACGCAATCGCAAAACCTTTACCCACAGCTGCGGTTGTGTTACCAACTGAATCAAGAACGTCAGTGCGCTGACGCACTTCTTTAGGAAGCTCACTCATTTCAGCAACACCACCTGCGTTGTCTGCAATTGGTCCGAAAGCGTCAATAGCAAGTTGCATTGCGGTAGTTGCCATCATGGCAGATGCAGCGATTGCGACACCGTAGAAACCAGCAAGTGCATATGACCCCCAAATGGCTGCAGCAAATAAAATTACTGAAGAGAAGGTAGAAATCATACCGGTTGCTAAGCCTGCAATAATATTTGTAGCAGCACCAGTTGATGAATTTTGAACGATACCTAAAACTGGTTTTTTACCAAGGGCAGTGTAGTATTCAGTAAAGTAAGAAATGAGGTACCCAACGGATAGACCTACAAGTGTTGCATAAAAGACATGGCGTGATGGAATCGCGACTGCTTCTTCAACACCAAAGAATTTCATTTGGATGGTTTCAGGAAGCATCCATTGCACTAAAAACCAACCAGCAATTGCTGAAAGAATGATCGAGGTGATGTTACCAACGTTAAGGGCTTTTTGAACTTCGTTTTCTTTTGCATCGTTTGAGGAAATGCGAACGAGGAATGTTCCAATGATAGAGGCAATGATACCTACACCGGCAATCATGATCGGAAGTAAGATTGGGCCCATTCCATTGAAAGCGGTAAGTTCTTGGCCATTTTCAGCCATATCTTTGATGATGTAATTACCGAGTACCATTGAGGCAAGTACGGTTGCAACATAAGAACCAAAGAGGTCAGCACCCATACCTGCGACATCACCAACGTTGTCACCAACGTTATCTGCAATGGTAGCTGGATTGCGCGGGTCGTCTTCTGGAATACCTGCCTCGACTTTTCCAACGAGGTCAGCACCTACGTCAGCAGCTTTGGTGTAAATACCACCACCAACACGTGCAAACAAGGCAATAGATTCAGCGCCAAGGGAGAATCCGGCAAGGGCTTCTAGAACCATGGTCATATTTTCGTAGTTCCAATTGCCACCTTTCATGAAGTAAGAAAGGAAGAACATGAAAAACAACGACAATCCAAGAACTGCTAAACCTGCTACACCAAGACCCATTACAGTTCCACCTCCAAAGGATACTTTGAGGGCATTAGGTAAAGATGTTTTTGCAGCTTCGGTGGTGCGGACGTTGGCGTCAGTAGCAACGCGCATACCAATGTTTCCAGCGATAGCTGAGAAAATGGCACCAACAATAAATGCAGGAACAATAAGCCAGTGTGTTGTGTCAACTACAGTTGAGATGCCAAATAAGGCGACTGATGCCAACACAACGAAAATAGCGAGTAAACGATACTCAGCTGATAAAAATGCCATTGCACCTTCTTTGATGCTCTTGGCAATTGTTTGCATTTTTTCGTCTCCGGCTGGTTGTTTTTTCACCCATGCCATTTTAACGAGCATAAACAAGAGCCCGATAAGAGACAATCCAATTGGAATGTAAATTGCGTTCATAAATTAATTTTAAATTGAAAATTACGGGCAAAAGTAGAGTTTTCCGCCTAGGAAAGCAAATACGGATTTAAAAATTAAGGGTTACATAATGTGGCCCTTTTTTTATTCAAAGAAATCCGCCAATTTTTTGTTTTAAGGTCGCTAAAGGAAAGGCGCCGCTCTCTCGCCAAAGCAATTTTCCGTTTTTAAAAAGCAGTAGCGTTGGTACGCCGCGAACTTTAAATTGATCGGCTATGGCTGGATTTTTATCGACATCAATTTTCAAGACCCTTACTTTATCTCCGTACAGTTTTTTGAATTCGTCAAGTACAGGAGACATCATTTTGCATGGTCCGCACCAAGTGGCATGAAAATCCACAAGTGTGGGCACGTTGGCTTGAATGATTTCATTGAATTTTCCCATGTCACAAATTTAGTGCAAACCAGACGGCTCTTGTGTAACTTGAGCTACAAAAAAAAAGGCCCGAATTCTCGGGCCTTTTTTTTGAATATCGTTTATCCTTATTGCTTTGTGTAGGTGGCCACACAAGAGCCTGTTCCGCCGATAAGTGGAATTGTATTGTCGTAAGTATAGTTGATGGTAATGAGGTTAGCTTGGTTATTGATGCTGCCCACGCCAGAGAAGGTTACTTGACCGAGTGTGACGTCGATAGTTTGGTTTGGCACGTTAATGTTATTGCCATTGATGGTTGCATTGGCAGTACCACCTACTAAATTGAACATGTTATCGATAACCAATTCGTTGGCACTAGCACCGGCAGTAACGCTTGGGTCTGGTGTAAGTGGGAAAGCATTGCCGCAATCGCTTGTTACTGCCCAAGTGACCAACCAATTACTTTGACCGATATTTACATTGACCGTGCGGGTAGCGGTGGCTGATCCGTTTTCATTGGTTGCGGTGTAAGTAACGAGGTAGGTGCCTTTTGTTGTGGCATCTACTTGACTGTTGGTCGTTACATTAACTGAACTACCATCTTTATTGGTAGCTGTAGCGCCAGCGTCAGTGTAAGTATCTCCGACGTTGATGTTTTCAGGATTGTTGCCATTGACAGTGATGGTTGGCACATATTTACATGTTCCGTCGTCTTTTTTGGCTTCGGCATTATAGTTGACGGCATTTTGGTCCATACAGCCTTTTTTCTTACATCCAGTGCTGGTACCAAGTAGGAGTGCTGAAGCAGCAATAATTGAGAGGTAGGTTTTCATAATATTATTGTTTTAGAGTTTCGAAGATAATTAAGTTTGACTCAATGACCAAAAACGCAGGCACTTAATTTTTATTGTAAAAAAAAACGGCACTCCGAAGAGCGCCGCTTTCCAACCAAACGATAGGTCTAGTCTTGTAACACGTCAGCTTGACCATTCGGTGCTACAAGTGCGCTTTTTATCTTCTCTTCGAGTTCTTCCATGAGTTCAGGATTATCGAGTATAAGTGCTTTGATGGCATCGCGTCCTTGACCAAGTTTTGTTTCTCCGTAAGAGAACCAAGAGCCACTTTTTTTCAGAATATTGAGATCAACACCGAGGTCTATGATTTCTCCAACTTTAGAAATACCTTCACCGTACATGATGTCGAATTCAGCTTTTCTAAAAGGAGGCGCAACTTTGTTCTTGACTACTTTTACTTTAACGCGGTTGCCAATGATGTCTTCGCCATCTTTGAGTTGTGTTGCGCGGCGAATATCGATGCGGATAGAGGAGTAAAATTTAAGGGCATTTCCTCCTGTGGTCGTTTCAGGGTTGCCAAACATTACGCCGATTTTGTCTCGGAGTTGGTTGATGAAAATGCAACAGCACCCGGCTTTATTGATAGACCCGGTGAGTTTGCGCAGTGCCTTTGACATAAGGCGAGCTTGCAGACCCATTTGGGAGTCTCCCATTTCTCCTTCGATTTCAGCTTTAGGGGTAAGGGCGGCAACGGAGTCAATAACGATCAGGTCTATTGCGCCTGAGCGAATAAGGTTATCGGCAATTTCGAGTGCTTGCTCGCCGTTGTCTGGTTGAGATATCAATAAATTAGAGATATCAACACCTAATTTTTGAGCGTAAAATTGGTCGAAGGCGTGTTCTGCATCGATAAAAGCGGCGATACCACCTTGTTTTTGCACTTCGGCAATTGCATGGATGGCTAAGGTTGTTTTACCAGATGATTCTGGACCGTAGAGTTCAACAACGCGCCCTTTCGGGTAGCCATTGATACCGAGAGCGAGGTCAAGGGTTAAGGAGCCTGTAGGGATTACTTCTACTTGTTCTACTGGTGCGTCTCCAAGTTTCATGACGGATCCTTTACCAAAAGTTTTGTCAAGCTTCTCCATGGTCAGCTGGAGTGCTTTGAGTTTGTCGAGGTTTTGTTCTTTAGACATATCGTTTGTTGTTGTGAGCGAGGCTCGGTGAATAATTTTTACAAAGTTGCAGTAGGTAGATCGTAAACAATTTACGTTCTGTTAAAAACAGGCCAAAACTTCGTTGGCGTGGTCTTTGGTGTTGGGTTTTTCAATTACTTTAATGAGTGTGCCGCTTTGATCGAATAAGAAAGTCATGCGGTGGATACCGTCGTAAACACGGCCCATAAATTTTTTTGGACCCCAAACACCGAATTGTTGGATAATTGATTTTTCGGGATCTGAAATCAAAGGAAAGTTCAATTCGTATTTATTGACAAATTTGGTGTGTGATGCTACACTGTCTGCGCTAATGCCGATAACTTGAATTTGGGCAGCTAAAAGGGCCTCTTGGCCGTCGCGAATACTACAAGCCTGAGCAGTACAGCCAGGGGTGTCGTCTTTGGGGTAAAAATAAATGACGAGGTTTTTGCCAAGAAGAGATTGGCTATCGATGGAATTGCCGTTTTGGTCAGTTCCGATAAAGGATGGAAGCTTGCTTCCGAGTGCTAGAGGAGTCATAATGTTTAAAAAATAATCGGTTAAACGATGAAAAACTAATCAAAAGTAAAAACTATTCATCAATAACAAAACATTCCTCGCAAAAAAGTTTTAGGCTTGTCCGTATTTTAACAGACGAAATAGAAAAACGCACCAGGAAATAATGCTGATTGCCCCTCCAAGCGGTGTTACAGGACCTAGAAAGCCAAATGGAAATTCAGGCAAAAACTGTTTGCATAAAACAAGCCCGTAAATTGAAAATGAAAAAAGAAACATACCAATCAGCATAGACCATAATAAACGTTTGATTTCAAAGCCAAACCGATTGTAATTGAGTGCAAGAATGAACACGCCCATCGACAAAAAGCCTTGGTAGCGCACGCCCACCTCAAAAGTCTGTAATTGATCAGTGGGTAAAACAGCCTTGAGTGCATGCGCACCAAAAGCGCCAAAAACAATAGACAGCATTAAAAATAGGCCAGCAAAAAAGGTAGATTGTTTTTCCATCTTGCGAAATTGTAAAAAAAAGCCAAACCAAACGTATCTTTGTCCTTATGAAAAGCATTGTCTTTTTTCTTTTAGCGGTCATTATTACTTCTTGTGCAAGGTCAAAGCCGACTGCCTATGATTACGTCCAATACAACCGTTTTGATTTACGCCCCTACGATATCGACGCGCAAATGATGTTGCCAAACGCCAGTGCGGGAATTGGCACGTCCTTGAAGCCGAGCGTGAATTACGAAGTCGGGGGGTTCAGATGGCAGCTCGATATCGGTCGAAATTTCACATTGCTCATCGAAGATTACGGTGATTACTCTTTTCGTTTTGCGGAGTTCAAGCGCAAGCTTTTGAAGCCCAATGCTTTTTTTGAGATTGAAATAGTGAAGCAGACTAAAGACGTACTCATCTTTAGACGAAAGGTAAAAGGGGAATTCGTCTCCAAAAAGAATGCACGCTTTTATATTTACAGCGTCAAAAAAATTGGTGAAAATTATTATGAACTCATGAATCGCGAACAAGGAGACTCCAAAAGGGTTGTAGATTTCATGTACCATTCGATTCAATCTTTAAAACCTACGCATGCAAGTTGACAGAGCAGCTATTTTAGAAGTATTAGGAAAAATTACTGAGCCCGATTTAAAAAATGATTTAGTGAGCCTCAATTTAATTGAGTCACTCGAGCTCGACGGCGAGCACATTCGTTTAAGTGTCCGGATTTCCAACCCTGCATTGCATGCCAGAAAACGCATGCAAGAAGCCATTGAATTCAATTTAAAACGCGTATTTGGCCAACAGCTCCAAATCAGTTGCCAAATTCAAGGCCTCGATGCAGAAAGCCGTTCGGCACGTCGTAAGATTTTACCCGACGTCAAGCATATTATTGCAATTGCCTCCGGTAAAGGCGGTGTTGGAAAATCAACAATTACAGCCAATCTGGCAGGCGGCTTAGCCAAAAAAGGATACAAAGTAGGAATTGTGGATGCCGATATACACGGTCCATCGATGCCAACCATGTTTGACCTTGTTGGTGAGCGCCCAAAAATGACAGACGTCAATGGTCAGTCGTTGATCGCGCCGATTGAATCAAATGGCATTCAAATCTTATCCATCGGGTTTTTCACAAGTCAAGACGATGCTGTCGTTTGGCGAGGGCCAATGGCGTCAAAAGCACTTACTCAGCTTTTTACAGATGCCCATTGGGGTGCACTAGATTTTTTACTTGTCGATTTACCGCCGGGTACCAGTGACATTCATTTGTCTTTGATGCAAACCGTTCCTTTGGACGGTGTGGTCATTGTCTCAACCCCTCAAGAAGTAGCGCTCGCCGATGCACGACGTGGCATACAAATGTTTCGCCTCGATTCCTTTAAAGTGCCAATCGTCGGAATTGTAGAAAACATGGCGTATTTTACGCCTGCTGAACTTCCCGACAACAAATATTATATTTTTGGACGCGATGGTGCACGCAATTTAGCGCAAGGAATGCAAGTGCCTTTTCTAGGTAGTATTCCGTTGGTTCAAGGAGTTTGTGAAGCTGGCGACGCCGGTAGGCCTGCTGTTTTTCAGCAAAATACGCCCACAACCAAGGCATTTGACGAATTAGTTCATAACTTTGAAACCGAATTAAACGCCATTATCGCAACGCGCAAATAGCCGTCATGACCAACAAACAACAACTCCAAACCAAGGTACAAGAAGCCATAGAACAATTGCGTCCGTTTTTGCATGCTGACGGCGGAGACATGGAACTCGTCGATATCACCGAAGATGCCATCGTTCAAGTGCGTTTACTAGGCTCGTGCAGCGATTGCGCAATGTCGAAAATGACACTCAAGGGTGGCCTTGAAGAAGCGCTAAAAATGGCTGCTCCCGAACTAAAAGGAGTAGTTGCGGTTTAAGCACATGAAAGTTCGCTTCCTCGTCGTCGGCAAAACAGCATTTGAAGACCTCAAAATAGGTGAACTCCGCTATGAACAGCGCCTTGTACATTACTGTACTTTCGAACGGCTAGAAGTCCCAGATGTCAAAAATCCAAAAGCCCTAAGCCAGGCACAAATCAAGGATAAAGAAGGTGAAGCAATACTTTCCAAACTGAAGCCAACTGATTTTGTCGTCTTACTCGATGAAAATGGGAAGGCGTTCTCGTCGGTTCATTTTGCGAATTGGCTTAGCCAAAAACAAATGCAACACACCGGTGCTATCGTTTTTATCATTGGTGGTGCTTATGGTTTTAGTCCGGATGTGTATGAACGCGCGCAATTCAAGTTGTCATTATCTGAAATGACTTTCTCTCACCAAATGGTGCGTATGATTTTTTTGGAGCAACTCTACAGAGCATTCAGTATATTAAAAGGAGAACCTTATCACCATGCCTGAATCGCTCTTTTTGCATGAATTAAAATTCTTGAAACCCGCCGGGACTAGCAGGGGTGTCTTGTATACAAAACCTTCTTGGATTTATCAGCTTTCGCTTTCAAATGGCCAATTTGCGCAGACTGAGTTTCCCGTCATTCCCGGACTCTCGCCGGAATATATTGATCATATTCAGTACGAGCAAGCATTAACACGCTTTCTCAATTTGGCTAAAGTAAATTTTGAGGCTTGGTCGAAAGTAGATTTTTTAGAGGATAAAGCATACCAACATTTTATTTCTGAATGGCGGTTGTATCCATCTTTTATTTTCGGACTTGAGTTGTTGTTGTTTGCTATTCAAGCCAACGGCTCATCGGTCTTATTTAATACCCCATTTACCGATTCTACAACTTCTATTCCAATTAATGGCTTGGTTTGGATGGGTAATTTAAATGATATGCGTCAGCAAGCGCAACAAAAAATAACTGAAGGATTTCAGACGGTCAAACTCAAAATAGGTGCACTAGATTGGCAGCAAGAATTGAGTTTGATTGAAGAACTGCGCTCAGCTGCTCCTTCGGATAAACTCACCCTTCGCGTCGATGCGAACGGTGCTTTCACTGCGGCGCAAGCACAAGAGGTGCTTTCTGAATTAGCCCGTTTAGAAGTGCATAGCATTGAACAACCAATTGCAGCCGGTCAACGAAATGAAATGGCTCAACTCACAG
>JBJTNX010000245.1:0-14889 GCA_046074325.1 Sphingomonadales bacterium | reverse complement strand
CGAAAGGGCAAAATTAAGGAATTAATTTGGATTTTTAAAATAGGATTTATCCAGATTAGTCCTTTTTGGCTTTCTCGTCTTTTGTAAAGGCCAACGGATTGGCATTCATGTCTTTAAATGTTTTGCGATTTCGGTAGATATCAATAGCTAAATAAATTGCACTGCGCAAGCTTTGTTCGTCGGCAATGAGTTTGCCTGCAATGTCAAACGCAGTTCCGTGATCTGGGCTCGTGCGCACAATGGGCAGCCCCGCAGTATAATTTACGCCATCTTCAAAACAAAGTGCCTTGAATGCGGCAAGACCTTGGTCATGGTACATCGCTAAAACGCCATCAAACTGATTGCGGAGTGGTGAGCCAAAAAATCCATCGGCCGGATACGGACCAAATGCAAGCACACCTTGTTGTTTGGCCGCTTGAATAGCTGGAATAATGGTTTGTTGCTCTTCTTCTCCAATTTTACCGTTTTCACCAGCATGTGGATTGAGCCCAAACACTGCAATTCTAGGCTTGATGAGGCCGAAGTCTTTTTTAAGACTTTGTTCAAAAGCTTGAATTTTTGAGACGATGAGCTCTTTTTGCAGTTTTTGAGAAATATCTTTGATTGGAATGTGTGTCGTGACAAGCGCTACGCGTAACCCCCCAGAAACAAGGATCATGAGGGCTTCTTTGGCACCTGACATTTCAGCTAGATATTCGGTGTGCCCCGGAAAATTAAAACCGGCTTTAGCCACATTTTCTTTAGAGAAGGGCGCCGTAACCAACACATCGATCTTACCTTCGGCCAGGTCTTTAGTGGCAGCTTCCAAAGAGAGCAGCGCGTATTTGCCTCCATCGGCTCCTGAAACGCCGGGTTCTATCAGCATTTCTTCCTGCCAAACATTGATAATATTCACTTTTTTGGTGTGAATATCAGCTGCAGATTTGCAAGATAGGTAATTGAAGTCTTGTAGATTGAGGGCCTTTTTATAATGGTTTATCACTTTGTTGGATCCGTAGACAATTGGCACAAAGTCCGCTAAAATGCGGTTGTCCCGAAGGGCTTTAACAATAATTTCAGGCCCGATACCATTTGGATCACCAACAGTAATACCCACTTTTACAAGTGGCTTGGTAATTTGGTCTTTGAGCTCTTTCTCTTTGGGATCTTTATCCATTAGTTGGTTTGGGTTTTAAGAAAATGATAAAGCAAGCGAACCCCTGCACCTGTTCCGCCGTCACCTTTGTAGTTCTCAGGTGCGTCCAACCATGCCGGACCAGCGATATCCATGTGGATGTAAGGGGCTTTGACAAAATGCTCGAGAAATTTACCTGCTGAAATCATGCCGGCATTTGGACCACCAATATTCTTCAGGTCGGCAATTTTTGATTTCATGTGTTTTTTGTAGTCGTCCCAGAATGGAAAACGAACCACGCGCTCATGTACAGCAAATGCGCTTTTTTCTAACTGTTCGAATATTGTATCTGGGGCATTGCCCATAATTATGCTTGCTTCAGTGCCAATCGCACGCAACGCAGCACCCGTAAGTGTCGCTGCATCTATGACTAATTCTGGATCAAATTTCTTTGAGTATGCGAGTGCATCGGCCAAAATCATGCGGCCTTCGGCATCGGTATTCAGTACTTCTACGGTGGTTCCATCGAACATCGTGATGACATCTCCGGGCGCATATGCGTTACCGCCGGGGCGATTGTCGGTGGCGGGCAAGAGCGCTATCAGATGAACTGGTAGTTTTTGAAGTGCTGCTAAATAAACCACTGCAGCCATTGTAGCTGCACCGGCCATATCGCCTTTCATGGTGTCCATGCTGCCCGGCGTTGGTTTTAAACTGAGCCCACCTGTGTCGTAAACAACGCCTTTGCCAACCAATACAATTGGCTTTTTATTCTTGGCAGCTTTGGGCTTGTATTCAGCAATTGTAAAAGTAGGAGGGTCTATGGAGCCTTTGTTTACGGCCAACAAACCGCCCATTTTGAGCGTTTCGATTTGCGTTTCTTCTAATACTTTGACATCGAAATGAGCCTCTGCGCCCATTTGAACAACGGCAGCAGCGAGTTGCTCGGCGTTGAGATGCGAAACCGGTGTATTGACCAAGTCTCTGGCTTTGAAAACAGCTTTAGTGATGTTTTCGAGTTCTTGAATTTGCGCTTTTGTGATGCTAGGCGCCACAATTACCTCGTTAAAAACAGCCGTTTTTGGTTGACTAAAATGTTGGTTAAATCGGTAGCTAGAAAGGAGCAACCCTTCCAAAAGGGCATAGGCTTCTTCAGAAGCGCCGTTTTCTAAACGCAATGTTTGTTGTGTTTCGTGGAGATGCGCTTGGATGGTGTGTCCGTGGATACGCAGTGATTCTGCATCTTGCCCTTCTTTGATTTCGAATGCAAAGCCTTCTTTTGTTTTAAAGAATTCAAAATCTTTGGAGGCATCAGATGCAGGTACAAAACGCGCGTTTGCACCGGATTTTTTCGTGGATTTAAAGAGCAGGCTTAACATCTAGTTTATTTTGTACAAAGGTATCTAAAAATTTGTCGATTAAACGCGGGATCGGATGTGCATTCAAGTTAGAAATGTCTAAAAAGAGAAAGTTATTTTGCGGCCAATTTTCTACACGATCCGCAATAAAATAGGCTGTGATTTTTTGATGCGTCAATACATGTTTGTACGGTGCGCCAATCGTTGTTTTGTCCTGTAAATAGGAAGCGGCCTTGTCGTCATCTTCGAATTCACGTAATGGGAATTCAAACAATCCTTCCCAAATATCTTTGGGACCTCTTTGCTGAAAAGCGATTTGCTGTTGCTGATTTGTAATGACGTGATAGACAAAAAAGCGTTCTTTGATTTTTGTTTTTTTCAATTTGATGGGCAAGATGTCAACCTTATTTGCTTTAAGTGCCGCACAGGAATCGCTTACCGGGCACCACTTGCAATTTGGCGAGACTGGTTTGCATTGCAGAGCGCCAAACTCCATGATTGCTTGGTTGTGTAAAGCTGGCGCATGCCGATCAAGTAGCTCATTTGCCAGTTGTTCAAAAAGCACTTTGCCTTCGGTGGCGTTGATAGGCAAATCAATGCCGAAATACCGGCTCAATACGCGGAAAACATTTCCATCTAATACTGCATGTGGTAAATTGAAGGCAAATGACGCAATTGCCGCCGCCGTATATGGCCCAATTCCTTTAAGTTTCAATAAGCCCGGGTAGGTTTCTGGAAAGACACCGTTGTACTCAGCAATAATTTGCTGAGCCGTGGCATGTAAATTTCGACCCCTGCTGTAATAGCCCAAACCTTGCCATAAGTTCAAAACTTCTTGTTGTGTGGCCTGAGCCAAATCGTTTACAGTAGGAAAAGTTGAAATAAATCTGTGGTAATATGGCAGGCCTTGATCGACGCGCGTTTGTTGCAAAATAATCTCGCTCAGCCAAATAGCATAGGGGTCTTGCGTATGTCTCCAAGGAAGATCTCTTTTGTGCGTTGAATACCATAATTGCAGGGCCTCTCGAAGTGCGTACATGATTTATTTTTGTTTTTTTGTTCGAAAATTACGCATATATACTTTCTGCAGTGTATTTTTGCACCCGCAATTAATCACCTAATCAATTAACTCAGAGATATGACAAAAGCGGATATCGTTGCAAACATTGCAGAAGAAACCGGATTGGAAAGAGCAGAAGCACTCCGTGCAGTAGAAGCCTTCATGAACAACATTAAAGCTTCTATGGCCGACGGCAAGAACGTGTACCTGCGTGGGTTTGGAAGTTTTGTAGTGAAAGAACGCGCCCAAAAAACGGGTCGTAACATTTCAAAAAACACAACCATCATTATTCCTGCACACAACATTCCATCGTTCAAGCCTTCTAAAACCTTTGTAGACGAAGTAAAGAACAAGGTGAAAGTGAAATAAGATTTCTTTATTTCTGAAATTTGTATTACCTTTGCACTCCCTTAACGGGGGTGCATTTTTTTTGTAACAAAGTACTTAACATATAATACCTTCTCATCATGCCAAGTGGTAAAAAAAGAAAAAGACATAAGATGGCGACGCACAAGCGTAAAAAAAGACTTAGAAAAAACCGCCACAAGAAGAAGAAATAATCCTTCTTTCTTTCATGTAAACGCATAGAGAGCTCATTGATTTTTCTTTGAGCTTTCATTGTTTCATCCTATAAACAATTTCAAGTGAATTTAGAACTCGTTGTAGACGCCCGCTCAAACGGCGTCTGGATAGCATTGCTACGCGACGGGAAGTTAATTGAGTTGCACGAAGATCGCGGCAACACAGACTTCTCAGTGGGCGACATCTATCTCGGACGGGTACGACGTGTTGCCAACGGCTTAAACGCTGCTTTTGTCGATGTCGGCTATGAAAAAGATGCATTTCTGCATTACCATGATCTCGGCCCTCAGTACGTATCTTTCTCAAAATACGTTAAAGACAGTATCAGCGGCAAACAAAATGTAGCCGATTTGCAATACTTCAAACTAGAAAAAGAAATCGCCAAAGAAGGAAAAGTTTCCAATACCTTATCCTCTTCTCAGGCTATCTTAGTACAAGTTGCCAAAGAACCGATTTCTCAAAAGGGGCCGCGTCTTAGCTCAGAAGTAACGCTGGCAGGCCGCTATCTAGTTCTCGTACCATTTTCCGAGAAAATTTCTGTGAGTCAAAAAATCAAAGACAGCTCTGAAAAAGAGCGTCTCAAAGACCTCATGGACCGCATCAAACCCAAAAATTTTGGTGTCATTATTCGTACAGTTGCTGAAAACAAATCAACGGCCGACCTCGAAGCCGACCTCAGCTCTTTGCTCGAAAAATGGCGCACCCTCCACAGCAACCTCAAAGGTGCCCAACCACCTAAACGCGTGCTTGGAGAACTCAATACCACCAACTCCATTTTGCGCGATTTGCTCAATGGAAACTTTACCAATATACACGTCAATGACGAAACTATGGCCCTTCAAATGAAGGACTACATCTCAGAAATTGCACCTGGTCGTGAAAAAATCGTGCGTCATTACGACAACCGCGTCGGTATTTTTGAGCGTTTTGGCATCAACAAGCAAATCAAAACATTATTTGGTAAAAAGGTTCCGTTGCCAAGCGGCGGTTACCTAATCATAGAGCATACCGAAGCCATGCACGTCATCGACGTCAACAGCGGTAACCGCAAAGGCGCTGACGGCCAAGAATCAAATGCCCTTGCCACCAACATTGAGGCGGCAGAAGAGGTAGCTCGTGTGCTGCAATTGCGCGACATGGGCGGCATCATCTGCGTCGATTTCATCGACATGCACGACCGCGAGAACAACAAGATTCTCTACGATAAAATGAAGGAATTCATGAAATCAGACCGTGCCAAGCACAACATGATTCCGCCTTCCAAATTCGGAATTATTGAAATCACGCGTCAGCGCGTGCGCCCCGAAACCGACATACAAACGCACGAAACTTGCCCAACTTGTAATGGCAGCGGCGAGGTTCAAGCTAGTATATTGTTTGCCGAAGAAATCGAAAACAACCTAGCTTATTTGCTCAACGACCGCGGCATGCGAGGTGTTACTTTATTGGTGCATCCATATCTTGAGGCTTTCTTCAAGAAAGGTCTCTGGAGCCGACAATTACAATGGCTCTTTAAATTCAAGACTTGGATACCAGTGCGCGGTGTAACTGCTCATCATTTGTTGCAATACACCTTCGTAGATAAAGAAAACAACGAAATCACCCTTTAATGACGGCACCACGTGCCTATGATCTTGCACAAATGCTTCAGAAATCTGAAGCATTTTGTGCTTATCAGGAGCGTTGTAGTTCTGAAGTCCTGGCTAAACTCGAACGCATGGGCGCTCAAGAAGGAGAAATTCTGCTGGTGCTGAACTCGTTAATAGAGCATAAATTTCTCGACGACGCGCGCTTTGCACTGGCTTATGCTGTTGGCAAACTACGCATCAAGCACTGGGGCTACAATAAAATCAAGCAAGGTTTGCAATTAAAAAAGATTGATCCAGCGCTTATCCTAGACGCCTTGCAAAAAATGTATGACCAAGAAAATTACTTCGGAATCTTACAGCAAATTGCCGACCGAAAATGGCGAGAACTCGCTAAAGAAAAAGACCCCTGGACACGCAAGCAAAAGCTGTATCGCTTCTTGGCATCCAGGGGTTTTAAGTTTGACGAATTTTCAGATTTGAAATTCGAGTAAAGCGAATTAATTTGCTTTTAGCAGCGCACCAGCGGTGTTGGTCCAATTGGCAGGGCCACCAGCTTCATAACCTTTAGAGCCAATAGGCGCAAGATTCATTTTTCCATCGCTCATTTTTTCTGGGCGAACAAACCAACAAGTAGGATAGCCACGCACCCCAAATTGTTGTTGTAGGGCGCGGTTTTGGGTTTTTAAGGCTTCTGTTTGGGGTACAGCAGGGCTTGGAAAATCAAGTTCAACTAAAATTACATTTGCTTTGGCCCAAGCTTCGAATTCTGGCGTATTAAACACTTCTTTTTGCAAACGTTTACACCATCCGCACCAATCTGAACCCGTAAAGAAAAGCATCATGGTTTTATTTTCTTTCTTTGCGATTGCGCTCGCTTCATTGACATCGGTGTACCAAGTTAGAGCAGCTTTTTGTGCAAACCCGAACTGAGCTACAACGAGTAAAGTAAATAGGGCAATTGATTTCATAGTTAAATTTTTTTCTAAAGTTAATGATAAAGCGCCAATAGACAAAAACCGTGCAAAAGTTCAGAATGGATGTTTGTGCACAATTTTAATTATATTCGTTTTCAAATTACCAACTATGAAACTACAACTACTACTGCTATTTTCTTTTGTTAACTTATTGATATTTGCCCAGTTACCTACTCAAACGGTTCGTGGTAAAGTTTTCGACAGCGAATCTAATTACCCACTTACCGGCGCCAAAATTGTCATCGAAGTAGGCGCGCAAAAATTCATGGGTGCAGCAGATGCCGATGGTGCATTTGCCATAGCCAAGGTTCCTGTAGGTAAACATCAACTAGAAGCATCTGCGCCTTTTTATGATCTACGAACGCTTACGATTGAAGTAAGCTCTGGCCGAGAGCTGATTGTTCAAATTCCTTTGCAAGAGAAAGTTTCCGAACAAAAAGACGTTCGTGTGGTAGGCCGTAAGCAAGGAGAGGTACTTAACGAGATGGCGGTGTTGTCTGCTCAGCAATTTAGCGTAGAAGAAACCAACCGTTATCCTGGCTCTCGCATGGACCCTGCGCGCATGGCCTCTAATTTTGCAGGTGTCAATGGCGCAGACGATTCCAGAAACGATATCGTTGTGCGCGGAAACTCCCCACTCGGCGTTATTTACCGAGTCGAGGGCATCGACATTCCCAACCCGAATCACTTTGCCATTTCTGGTACATCTGGGGGGCCTGTTTCGCTATTAAACAATAAAATTTTGGGCAATTCTGACTTTTTCATGAGCGCTTTTCCGGCTGAATACGGCAATAGTTTATCGGGGGTATTTGACCTCAAACTCAGAAGTGGCAACAGCAATCAACATGAATTCACAGGTCAGTTCGGGTTGTTAGGAACGGAGTTTTTGGCCGAAGGGCCACTCAGTAAAAATAGCAAGTCGAGTTATTTAGTAATGGGTCGTTATTCAACGCTGACTATTTTTCAAAAGTTGAATATCAATTTGGGTACAGATGCAATTCCAAAGTACTTTGATGGCGCTTTCAAATTCAATTGGGTCCTTAAGAACGGTGGGCAGTTGGCCTTTTTCGGCATGGGCGGTAATTCGGATATTGCCATTAAAATTTCGGATTTTAAAGAGTATACCGAGGATTTATACGGCGAAGGTGACCGCGATCAGTATTTTGGTACAAGTATGGTCACTTCGGGTTTGAACTACAAAAAGAGTCTTAGCGAAAAGACCTTTATCTCCTCTACATTGGCCTACAGTCAAGAGATCCAACGTACCAATCATGATTATTTACGCAATCGTCGATTAGATTCACTCACTACGCCTAATGAAATCGTTTTTGACACGCTCTATCCAATGATGGCCTACCAATTCAAGGTTCAAAAAATCAGTGGTTACACGGCAATTAACCATAAATTCAATAAACAGCATTTACTGAAAGCTGGACTAAGTTTTGACCTTATTTCCATGAATTTCTTGGATTCTTGCCTTTACAATTTAGACGTTCCAGATGTCTATGAAGTACGTTGGAATTACCAAGGGCAAGCGGCGATCATCCAGCCATTTGTGCAATGGAAGTGGCGCGTTTCTGACCACATGGACGTCACGGCAGGTATCCACGCGCAGTATTTTACCCTTACAAATAGCATTAGTCCGTTTGAGCCTCGTTTAGGCTGGAAATACCGCATGGACAACGGCCAGGCAGTTTTTGCCGGTGGTGGCTTGCACAGCATGATTCAGCCATATTACACCTATGCCTATAAAGTGCTACCCGGAATGAATAATCCGAATAGCAACATGAATATGGATTTTTCACGCAGTGCGCACTCAGGAATTGGATATGAAAAGTCATTCAATAAAGGCTTCAACATCAAAACAGAGGCATATTACCAATATCTCTATAACATTCCAGTAACTATTGCACCATCATCTTTCTCGATGATCAATGTGGGCAGTGGCTTCTCTCGTTTGTTTATCGATGAACTTCAAAATACGGGTGATGGCTACAACTATGGTCTAGAATTAACCATCCAAAAATATTTTGACAAAACGTTCTTCTTCTTGTTTTCTGGTACTGTTTATGACTCTCGTTACCGCGGTTCTGACCTGGTATGGCGCAATACCTCCTACAATGGAAATTATGTGGTCAACTTACTCGGTGGCAAAGAATTCAAAGTAGGCGAACGCAGCGTTATTGGTATTGGCGGGAAGGTTACCGCAGCAGGAGGCAAACGTTACGGATTGGTTGATATCAACGCGACCAATACGTCCAAAGAAATCATTTTCCAAGACTCCATGTTCAATGACTTGCAATTCCGTGACTACTTTAGAGCAGACATCAAGATTTCTTGGCGTAAAAATGCAGATCGCGTAACACATGAGTTTGGTTTGGATTTAGTTAATTTCTTAGGAACTAAAAACCTATTGACATTGGCCTACAGACCACCATTAACTTCTCAAGATTTCCTTGCACAGCAAAACGGCACTTTCTTACCATATTCAGAGAAAACGCAACTCGGCTTTTTCCCAATTTTCTACTACAAAATAGACTTTCGGGCAAATTCCAAATAGGTGCATCTAAATTCCTGCTAACTTTGTATTTTATTACAGGTTATGAAAGGAATTTTGAGTTATCAGCTCGTCGATCCTCAGCTGCCAAACAGCGAAGAAGGATGGTTTATTGAAAATGAAAACGGCGCTTACAAAGTCAGTGATTTATCTATCAAAAAAATTGTAAGCGGTCGCTATTCTGTGAGTGAAGGTTCAGTTGTACAATTTGAACTCGAGCCCAACTGTAAAGTCAGTGACCAAACTAAAATTCAGCATGCAGTTGTTGCCAAGTTACATTTAGAGGAAGAAAACCCGACCAAAATCTTCCTCATCGACATCGACGGCACTATCTGTGACGACATCAAAAATGAAGAAAGCCATTTGTATCCGGGTGCAAAAGTTTTTCCAAATTCCAGAGAAGTCATTAACAAGTGGTACGACGAAGGCAATATCATTACCTTCTTTACGGCGCGTGAGGCCAAAGACCGCGAAGTCACAGAAATTTGGCTCAAAGAAAATGGTTTCAAATACCACGGCTTAGTCATGGACAAACCGCGCATCAAAGATGGTCAAGAGTATGTCTGGATAGACAATCGCAAGGTGAGGGCCGTAACCTATATGGGCACTTGGTCAGAGCTCACCGAGGTAGATGCAAAGATCAAGGTATTCGCCTAATTTTCTCGACACTTGAAATCCAAAGATCTCGGAATCCTACTCGATAAAACAGCTTATTCCGAGAGCAGTTTGGTATTGCATTTCTACACCTTAGAACGCGGTTTTCAGTCCTTCATTTTCAAAGGAGGTCTCAAAAAAAAGAAAGCCCTCAATCAGTTGGGGCTTTATGAAGTTAGTTTTTTCAAAAGGCCAGAATCTGATTTAGGAATTATAGCGCAACTAGATTTCGCTTGGACACCTCATGCTTTATTTGAGCGTCCTCAAAAAGTTCTTTTGGTCTTTTTTATGAGTGATATTTTACAACAAACGCTCAGGCACCAGGGCCCCGACCCCCAATTGTTTTATTTCATCCGCGACCAATTAATTACTTTAGAAACGAGCCAAAAAGAAAACAAGTTCCCTACACAATTTTTAGCGCAGTACCTGATGCTTTTAGGCTACGCACCGCTGGTTGAAGAAGAGCACAACGCTGTTTTCGATTTGCAAAAAGGAAGTTTTTGTGCGGCTTCCACGGGTGGAGCAACTTGTATTCAGGACGCGCAAATGGTCGCTTTTTTAAAAACCCAGTTTTGGCCATTACCAAATGAACTTCATGCAAATGCGCTACAATACAAAGAAGCTTTGCGTATTCTTATAGCGTATGGCCAAATTCATCTTCAGGGCTTTGATTTACAAAAAACAATGGAGATTCTGCACGATACCCTTTACGATTAGCAGGTTCAGCGTAGGTGGCTCATCTTTTTTTTGCGAAGAAATCTTTGAGCAATTGGCTACATTCATTTTCCATTACTCCGTTTTCAACTAGCGTAGCCGGATGATACAGACTTGTTCCGGTAGCGCTTGCGCCTCTTTTGGCATCCCGTGCGGCAAAAACAACGCGGTCAATCTGAGACCAATAAAGGGCACCGGCACACATACAACAAGGCTCTAAGGTCACAAACAGCGTACATTCTTTTAAGTATTTTGCGCCTAAATATTGCGCCGCAGCTGTAATTGCTTGAATTTCGGCATGTGCCGTTACATCCGTAAGTTGCTCTGTAAGGTTGTGCCCCCGCGCAATGATCTGATTTTTACAAACAATGACAGCTCCAACGGGCACTTCATCGGCGTCAAAAGCTTTTTGCGCCTCTAAAAACGCTTGTTTCATGAAATATTCATCGTTGAACGGGCTCAGCATAGCACAAGATTACAAACTTTCTCTTAATTTTCAGCCATGAATTTATTCGACCTCTTTTTATTTGCGCCGCTAGCTTATGGTGCGTATAAAGGCTACAAGCGCGGCCTGATCATGTCTTTGTTCATGTTATTAGCAATTGTTGTTGGTTTGTATGCTGCTTTTCAGCTCACGGATGTTGTTGTGCAATGGGGTCTGAAGAACTTACATTGGGAAAAAACCACCCTCATGCCACTGAGCTTTATTGTCTTATTTTTAGGAATTGGCGCTGGTATTTACTTCGCTGGCAAACTGCTCGAAACCGCTTTAAAAGTGGTTAAACTCTCTATTCTGAATAACCTTGCCGGGGCACTTTTAGGCATCTTGCAATGGATGTATTTAGTTGGCACAATTCTTCTATTTGTGCTCTCCAATGACCCCAAGCAAAAACTCATTAGTACATCAACACGCAACGCTTCTGTTGCCATTCCGTTCTATACCGGAATGCTGCAAAATACCCTGCCAAAGGCGAGTGAAAGCATTCTATTTGAATCTTATTTAGAACAAGTTCAGGATAACATTGGCCATGAAAAAGAATAGCAACAAAATCATTTTATTTGGAATTTTAACTGTGTTTGTCTCGAATACTCTTTTGGCAAATCCTGATTCTTTGTTTTATCCGAAAAAAAGAACACTGAAGTCCGGGCCCTATTTTGGTTTGCAAAGTGGCCGTTTTTATGCGCTAGAATATGGCTGGGAGCTGCAAAGAAAAACCCGCGAAGACCTAGTTCATTCAAATACAACAGCTATCCATCATGGCTTCAATGCCTCTTATGATTTTTCGCGTTTGAACCCTATTTTGGGTTATGACATCGGTTTTTGGAGCCGCACTGGTAATTTTGACCTCACATACGGGCTCAGCGCCGCCGTTCGCACCGACTTGAAACAACTGCGTTTTGGACTTTGCCCAAGTGTAGGCATTAAAGTTTGGCAATTACATGTTCAGACCGGCATGTATGTGCTCGCTCCGTTTTATGCTTTGGACAACACTACATTCAATTCAAATACCTTCTTTCTTTCAGCCCGTTTTTTGTTGGTAAGGCATAAAAAAACAAAAGGGGCCAATTAGACCCCATTTGTTCATCGTGTGAATGAATTTATAAATCAAACTTGATACCTTGTGCAAGTGGCAAGGAGTCAGAGTAATTGATGGTGTTGGTTTGGCGTCGCATGTACACTTTCCAGGCATCTGAGCCAGACTCACGGCCACCACCGGTTTCTTTTTCACCGCCGAACGCGCCGCCAATTTCAGCACCAGAGGTACCAATATTGACGTTTGCAATCCCGCAGTCAGAACCAGCTGCACTTAAGAAAGCTTCAGATTCTTTGAGGTCGTTGGTCATGATCGCAGAAGAAAGCCCTTGTGGAACGCCATTTTGAATGGCAATTGCCTCGTGCACATCGCCGGTGTATTTCATGACGTATAAAATGGGTGCAAAAGTCTCGTGTTGCACAATTGCAAAGTGATTTTCTGCTTCGATAATGCAAGGCTTCACATAGCAGCCAGACTCATAGCCTGGGCCACTTAATACGCCGCCTTCCACCAATACTTTACCACCCTCTTTTTGAGCAGCTTCAATGGCGTTGAGGTAATTGTTGACCGCATCTTGGTCAATAAGAGGCCCAACGTGGTTGTTTTGGTCTAGCGGATTTCCGATGCTCAATTGTTTGTAAGCAGAGGCAAGTGCTTCGGTTACTTTGTCGTAAATAGAAGCATGGATAATCAAGCGGCGTGTAGACGTGCAGCGCTGGCCTGCCGTACCCACTGCACCAAATACAGCACCTGGCACGACCATTTTGAGGTCAGCGGTTGGGGTTATGATAATGGCGTTGTTGCCTCCTAATTCTAATAAAGAACGGCCTAAACGCTCGCCGACTGCTTTACCTACAGATTTACCCATGTGCGTAGAGCCTGTTGCAGATACGAGCGGAACGCGGGTGTCGTTGGCCATGAGTTTGCCAATTTCGCCGTCGCCTATAACCAAGCCAGACACACCTTCAGGAACACCGTTGGCTTTGAATACTTCTTCTGTAATGCGCTGACAAGCAATTGCTGTTAGCGGGGTTTTTTCGGAGGGTTTCCAGACGCAGACGTCGCCACAAACCCAAGCAAGTGCGGTATTCCAGTTCCAAACAGCAACAGGAAAGTTAAATGCTGAAATGATACCCACAACACCTAGTGGATGGTATTGCTCATACATGCGGTGTCCGGGGCGCTCAGAGTGCATCGTAAGGCCGTATAACTGGCGAGACAAACCCACTGCAAAGTCACAGATATCAATCATTTCTTGGACTTCACCCAAACCTTCTTGTAAAGATTTACCCATTTCGTAGGAAACGAGTTTGCCCAGCGGCTCTTTGTAAAAACGGATGCGCTCGGCCAACTGACGAATGACCTCGCCGCGCTTTGGAGCCGGCACTTTGCGCCATTCAACAAAAGCTTCTTGTGCTTTCTCGATGACTTGGTTGTATTCATTGGCATTGGCCATGGTAACGCTCGCTATAACTTGAGCGTCTACTGGCGACACCGACGAGATTTGAGCGCCTGTTGTGGCGATCCAATTGGAGCCCGTTGAGGCACCGTGGTTATTTTCTTGAATCCCTAATTGACTAAGAATTGCTTTGATTTCTGCTTGAACTGACATATTGTGTTGATTTTGGGGCAAAGGTAGGGAATTTTTATTGTGTAACTTTGTAACATGAATGACCTTTCTCAAGACCCAATTTGCGCTTTAGCAACGGCCAACGGCACGGGTGCTATCGCCGTCTTACGCATTTCAGGCAAAGGAGCAAAAAGCATTGTGTCCAAGGCATTCTCCAAAGATTTAACGCCGCTTCAAACCCACACCGTTCATTTGGGCTGGATGCGCAGTGCCACAGGCGAGCGCCTAGACGAAGTGCTAGCCACCATTTTTGACCACGGCAAAAGCTTTACTGGAGAAGAAAGCGTTGAGCTGGCCTGCCATGGCTCTCCGTATATTCAGCAAGTACTTTTGCAGCGTTTGGTCGAGGTGGGTTGCCGCTTGGCCGAGCCTGGCGAATTTACCAAGCGGGCATTTTTAAATGGCCGTCTTGACCTTTCGCAGGCCGAAGCTGTGGCAGACCTCATTGCCGCGCAATCCAAACAAGCACATCAGGTAGCCCTGCAACAATTGCGCGGCCGCTTTTCCTCGGAGCTGCAGCAACTCCGCGAACAACTCATCAACTTTGCAGCCCTCATCGAGCTAGAGCTCGACTTTGCCGAAGAAGATGTAGAGTTCGCCGACCGCAGCTCACTTACGCAACTTGTTGCCGCTGTATTGCAAATGGTGCGCCGTTTAGCAGCTTCATTCGAGCTCGGCAATGCTATCAAGCAAGGCGTACCAGTTGCCATCGTGGGGGCACCCAACACAGGCAAAAGCACGCTGCTCAATCAATTACTTGGCGAAGAGCGCGCTATTGTCTCCAATATTGCCGGCACCACCCGCGACGTCATCGAAGAATTCCTCAACATCGATGGCATTCAATTTCGCCTCATCGACACCGCCGGCATCCGCCAAACGACTGAAACCATCGAGGCTTTGGGCATAGAGCGCTCTCAACAAAAAATCGAACAAGCTAAAATTGTGCTTTGCTTGGCCGACTCCGGCGACGCCACCAACCTCCAAGAAACCACTAGTTGGGTACGGTCTTTAAAAAGTCTTCATCCAGAGAAGCACATTTTATTGGTCCAAAACAAAGCCGACCTCCAAGCTTCCATTTCACCCAACGCAAGTACCGAAATTGATCTTCAAATCAGCGCATTA
>JBJTNX010000244.1:0-10247 GCA_046074325.1 Sphingomonadales bacterium | reverse complement strand
TTTATCAATTCGAGCACAGCGCCAGTATTTCTGAAATCACTGCTGCTTTAAAATAACATGGTCCAAATCTTTATTTCTAAAGATGCCCACGACCTCAACGAAGGCCTACAACACCTCCATAAAAATGGTGTGCTCGAGGCGAAGTCACTTATTGAATTTAGTGCCCTGCCCTTTGAATGTCCACCTGCATACGACATCCTTTTTTTAGCAAGTATTCGGGCAGCAGAATACTTCTTTGCAAAATGCGATACAACTGCACAAATTGCCTGCGCTGGTGTTGAGACCGCTCAAAAAGTTGCCGAAAAATTCAATAAAGAAATCACTTTCATTGCCCAACAATCTGACCAACCTGAACTTGAAGCACGACGATTCAATGAATGGAGAAAAAACCGCATTGTTTGTTTTCCGAGTAGCCAAATTTCCATTGGCACCTACGCCTCAATGATTCCAAGCCAAGAGAAAATCGTTTTTCCAATTTATCAAACGCATTTTTTGCCGCAGCAGGTGGAAAATAAAGACATCTATATTTTCTCTTCGCCGAGCAATGTTTTGGCATTTGTTAAATCCAATAGCATTGCAAAAAATGCAAGCGTAGTCGCTTGGGGCAGTTCTACCGAACGCGAACTCCTCAAAAACGGCATCAATGTCACTTATGTACTGCGCGCTCCGCAACAAACGGACTTACTTAACTGGCTCCATAAATTACTTTAATCGTATATTCGGACATGCAATTTGAACAATCTGAAAGCATCAGCACCGATTTAATTCATTTGTTTGAAAATACTGTACTTGGGACGAATGGTGCCAAATACAAGCACCTCGATGTAGCGCAAAGCGTCGGGCATACCGATTATCCGTTGAGCTTCTCATTGCGCAGAAATCAACACTTATTAGCCAACATTACATTTTGTAAACGCCCTTTTGGGCTATACCTAAGGTATTTTACTTTTGATCAACGCTTTCAATCAAAAGGAAAGGCCAGATTGAATCCGAAATCGCAAATCAAAAAAAACATCGCGGGTGTTTTTGAAGATATTACCTCGCGATTTCCGGGAGCGCAAAATTTTTGCTACGCCTACATCGATGCCAAAAATGTCCGCAGCAAATGGATGAGTGAAACCTTTGGCTTTCAAACCAAAGCCAAGTTAGCTACCCAAAGTTTTAGCAGGATTTGGCCTAAACTAGACCCGACTTTAAAAGAAGAATGTATCAATCAAGGGCTTTTTGAAACAATTGAAAAGCAATACGGCCATTACACGGCTTATTTTACGCACTTTTTTGAAAACGGAACAGTTTATTCCATCTTTGATCCAGAGGGAAACCGGTTAGCGTTTGCTCAATTTCATTTGGTGCGGTGGGAAATCCAAAGATTGCCTGGAAAATTTGGTGCTTTACAAGTTCGTTTATTGCCCTACATCCCCTTACTCAATAAATTGATCCAGCCCAAAGCACACACTTTTCTAGTACCTGACGTCGTCTGCAATCCATCGGGGAACATCAAAGATGTAGAGCGGCTGTTCGAAGCTGTACTTGCACAAAAAAAGTTGCACTCCATGCTTTGGTGGAACGATATCAGGGATGTAGGCTATCAAAAAGCGAAGCAAAAATTCAATTGGGGGTTGTTGCATCGACTCATTGGCGTAGCCGAAGTCGACGTTGTATTCAGAGGCCATTTTGAGCCCAAAGAGCCCATTTTTGTAGTGGCATTTGATATGGTTTAGATAAATTCAGTAGGAGAGAAACCGCGTTAGTAGTAATTCTTTTATGCGTTTATCAATGACTGTTTTCTCGGATAAATAAAATAGATATTCTTCGATTGTCAGCATTCCAATAACCATTCCTGTAAATCTTTGAAGGAGCGGAATGTTTTTAGAAAAAACTGCGCTTAAAAGTTTTCGTTGTTGCGCTGGATGTGGATTTTCTTTAATCTGCTTAAATAAAGGATTCACTTGCCATTCTGCCAAAAGCAATTCATGTTGAAATTTCAAAATAGGGCGTAATACCTCATTTTGGAATTTTTCTATCGGCGAAGTTTCCATCACCTCTCTATGTACTTCTGGTCTTAGTTCAACCAGATTTACGTTTGGTCTCATGCTTCTTCAGACAAATCTAGAAGCCGAATGTTCGGATAAAACTCGTCCAAATAAGATTGAGCACGCTCTTCGTCTGGATTGGCCGCAAAAAACAAAGATTTGCATTTGGGTAAACTTTCGGTTAAGCGGACGATATAACCTTTGTGGCCGGCTCGCATCTGCATATCAAGTCCTAATACAATAAATAATTTTAATTTCTTGATATTGAAACCATTCTGAAAATACAACTCGGCCATTCGACGGGTTGTCCCAACAATGATTTCAGTGCCATCAAAAAGATCATTGCGCTGTTGTAGTTTATTGCCTTTTTCGACAACAAGGTCTACGGTGAGGTCTTTGATTTTTGCCAATTTTACAAATTGTGCGTGAATGGCCCTGGCTTGTTCGTCACTATTGCACAAAACAATAGCGCGCGGCGAACCTTCTTCTGGCTGGGGTACGGCGGCATCTATCAAGGGCCAAAGCGACTCTTGATATTGTTCGGTGAATGCGCTGACCAATAAATAAGGAACCGGCTGCAATGCTTTTTGAATACTTTCCATATTTAAGATTGCAATTTAGGGTTATCGAGATGACGGGTGGCATCGCGTTTGGTTTTCTTTTCGAGGTTTTTTACTAAAGCGGCATCAAGGTCGATGCCTGTTTGGTTGGCCAAGCAACACAAGACAAAAAGGATATCTGCCATTTCATCGCCAAGATCCTTATTCTGATCGCTTTCTTTTTCTGACTGCTCGCCGTAACGACGCGCCATTATTCTGGCTAATTCGCCAACTTCTTCCATCAAAACCGCCATATTGGTCAATTCATTGAAATAACGAACACCTAAGGTCTGGATCCAATGGTCTACTTTAGCCTGCGCTTCTTTGATTTCCATAGTACAAAGGTATCAAAACCTCTCGTTGATATGCTTACCTTTGTGTAGTATGGAAAAATTGAGCAACTTCATTAATGGTGCTTACATGGCGCCACAAAATGGCAATTACATCGATAACTTCGAGCCCGCCACAGGAAAAGTCTATTCTTTGATACCTGACTCCGATGCGCAAGATGTAGAATTAGCTGTTCAGGCAGCAGAGGCCGCGTTTCCACTGTGGTCCTCAATGGGAATAGAAGCTCGGGCGGCTATTTTGCGCAAGCTTTCCGAAGGCATCGAGGCCAATATGGCTGCATTTGTGGCGGCCGAGTCCAAAGACAACGGCAAACCCATTAGCCTTGCGCAACACGTTGACATCCCAAGAGCAGTTTCTAACTTTCATTTTTTTGCCACCGCAATCGAACATTTTGCTTCGGAATCTCATCAAATGGAAGGTGTTGGACTCAATTACACAACCCGCAAACCGATTGGCGTAGTTGGCTGTATTTCTCCTTGGAATTTACCACTTTACCTTTTCTCTTGGAAAATAGCGCCTGCGTTGGCTGCGGGGAATTGCGTGGTTGCAAAGCCCTCAGAAGTGACCCCCTACACGGCTTACATGCTGGGCAAAATTGCCAAGGAAGCGGGCATGCCGGACGGCGTGTTAAACATCCTTCATGGAACCGGGCCAAATGTGGGCGATGCGATTGTCAAGCATCCAAAAATCAAAGCCATTTCTTTTACAGGCGGGACCAAAACCGGCGAATACATTGCCCGAACGGCGGGCCCTATGTTTAAAAAGTTGTCTTTGGAGCTCGGCGGTAAAAATCCAAATATCATTTTTGCCGATTGTGACTTCAAAGAAGCACTAAGCACCACCATTCGTTCTTCGTTTGCCAATCAGGGGCAAATTTGCCTTTGTGGTTCACGAATTTTCATCGAAAGGCCTTTATTTGAATCCTTTAAAGAAGCGTTTGTAGCGGCAGTTTCTAAGAGTAAAGTTTCATTTCCTGAAGATCCAGAGGCAAAACTAGGTGCGGTTGTTTCTAAACCACATATGGAAAAAATTCTAAGTTATATCGAGCTCGCTAAAGAAGAAGGCGGCAGCATTTTGTGTGGCGGTAAACGTAAAATTTTACCCGGAGAACATGCAGAGGGGTATTACATCGAACCAACCATCATCGAAGGTTTAGACTATACTTGCCGCACCAATCAAGAAGAAATATTTGGCCCAGTAGTAACCATCACGCCTTTTGATACCGAAGAGGAAGCACTCCTCATGGCCAATTCCACACAATACGGGTTGGCAGCAACCGTTTGGACCTCAGATCTCAAGCGCGCACATCGCGTTGCCGATTTAGTTCAGGCTGGTATCGTTTGGGTTAATGCTTGGTTGGTTCGGGATTTGCGTACACCTTTCGGAGGTGTTAAAGCCTCTGGCGTTGGGCGCGAAGGCGGTTGGGAGGCTTTGCGCTTTTTCACCGAAGCCAAGAATGTATTTATAAAATATTGAATTGATGAAATTCAAAATCCTTTTTATTCTCCTCCTCTCTTTTGATCTGAGCGCCCAACTCAAGCCTGCGCTTTTTCAATTCAAAACAGATACCGTTCTGCAATGGCATTACCATTTTGGAGATGAATTTAGCACCGATGAAGTTGACCAAACGAAATGGTATCCGCGCTACCCTTGGGGTGGACTGCTACTAGACCAAAGCCAATGGGCTGTTCCTGAAATGCTTACGCAAAAAAATGGCTGGCTACATTTAGGTGCCAAAGAATTTGGTGAAAAGGCAGCTGTTCCCAATTGGATGATCAACCAAGAACAAGCCAAAGAACTGGGCTTGAATGTCAAGAACGACTCCGTTTACCTAGATTATCTGACTTCATGCATCTGGAGTATCGATACCTTTCGTTACGGTTATTTCGAATGCAGAGCAGTAGTGCCTCAAGGCAAAGGCCTTTGGCCAGCTTTCTGGCTTTTTGGTCAAAATGGCAAAGACGAAATCGACATCATGGAGTGCAAAGGCGAGCGCAGCAAAGATGTGCATGTTGATATCCATTTGCCAGCACGCAAAGATTACGTTAAAAATAACCTTGGCATTCAAAAAGACTGGGGCGGCTGGATTCGGATGAAAGACCCCGTTGTGAATGATACCGTCATTTATTCTGGCGTTTGGTTGCCTAATTCGCTCACCTATTTTGTAAATGGGGTGCCTGTTTCTCATTTCAATGGCGATTTCTCGACCCCCATGAACGTCATTGTTAATTTAGCAGTCGCTAGAGATAACTATCCCTTTAATCCGGGCCCCGATGCCAAAACGATCTTCCCTGCTGACTACCAAGTAGACTACGTTAGGGTTTGGAAATTGGAACCAAATTCCGCTCAAAAAATGCAAGCTTTTCCTCAAATTGACTTAAAAGAAAAGGGCTGGATTCCAAATGAAAAAGAAGTGCTCAAAAAGAAAATACCGCTCATCTACCCCAAAAAAGAGTTGCAAAAAGAACAAGGTTTTGTAAGCCTCATACCCGTTTCCAATGATCATTACTTGGTTCAGGTCAATGGCAATGGGAAAGTTCAAGTTAGCGCTTGGGTGAAGGGCATAGAACAAACCAAAATTGTAACCGAAATTGAAAAATTTCAAGGTGAAAATTTACTCGGAAAAGCTATTTCTATTCAATTAAAAGACGCGCCAAGAAATATTGAACTGCGCATTTCTTACGGCGGGAAAACCATATCGTATTTCCCATTTAATTAGGCGAAATTTTTTCTTTTTCCTTGAAACGATAACCCGCAACGAATTTCCAGGCAAAGTAGATTTGTCTGTACTCGAAATCATCAAAGCGCAAGCTTTTGTTGTCAAAATCGGTCACAATAAAGAAGAATTTTTCGTCCGAAGAATATCCGCCCATCAGTCTTAAATCATACCTCGGTGCAATGCCAATGTTTGCTTTTGAAAACGCAGGTGTTGTATAACCCTTTATCTGCAAAACGGGGCCCAGTCCAGCCCAACCTCCAATTTGCCAGTTATTTTTTCTGTTGACATAAGCTACACCTGGTGCAGCACCAAAATCGAAAGCCTTCAGTTGAGTTAAAGTGGTGATGGGTTGTTGTTGGTCCTGAAAATCTTCTGGGATGAGTCCGCCATTTCGATTAGCTGAGCCAAAATAATTTACGGTGCCCTTTATGTACCAAGTAATAATCTGCTGTGTATAGTGCGCACGTTTACCGAGCAAGCCATTCATTTGAAACTCGGGATTGTGAAAATACCAAGCATTTGACATAAAGTTGAGCGCATATACATCGGGGAATGTTAGGCTAGGGGTTTTAAGTGCATAACCAAACGTAGACTTCAATTCGAGGTCATACCAGATTCTTCTGAATGTCAAGTCATATGAAAAATTGTATTGGGTTGTTTTTCCGTATTTATTTGCAGGTCGCAGATTGCCAAGAACAGGAAAGCCGAGTCGCAGATGGAACCACTTATAAGCAAAACCCAAACCAAGAAAAGGACTAAAATTATTTTTATAAGCTAAGGCATTAACAGGGCTCAAGTTCGGATAACTTATGCGAAATGGATTCACGTTATAGCCGATATCGGCGTACATGATGGGCCGCTGTCGAAATGATTCTAGTGCTCCCTTTTGCCCGAAAGAAAAGTGAACAAAAGCAAGCGTTAATAGGCTAATGTATAATCCCTTGCTCAAGTCCTAAAAGAAAAGCATAAACTTTGGCGCGTTCCAATCTTTCGACACTGCGCCCAGAACCGCCACCATGTCCGGCATCCATGTTGCATTCAAAAATAAGCGCGTTATCGTTTGTTCTGAGCGTACGTAATTTTGCTACATATTTTGCAGGCTCCCAATATTGTACCTGAGAGTCATGGTACCCGGAAGTGATGAACATGGCTGGGTAATCCATGGGGTGCAAATTGTCATATGGAGAGTACTTCAATAAATAATAATAGTAATAAGGGTCATTTGGATTTCCCCACTCTTCATACTCGCCAGTTGTAAGCGGAATGGTTTCATCGAGCATAGTGGTGACCACGTCAACAAAAGGTACCTCTGATACGATTCCTTTGAATAGATAAGGTGCCATGTTGGCGACTGCGCCCATCAATAAACCGCCTGCACTGCCACCGTTGGCATAAATTTTACTCGGATCGCAGTAGCCCATGTGGCCAAGGAATTCTGCTGCATTGATGAAGTCAGTAAACGTATTTATTTTTTTATCAAACTTTCCATTTTGGTACCATTCCTCACCTAAATATTTACAACCCCTTATATGCGCTGTTGCAAACACAAAACCTCTGTCTACTAAGGATAATCTTGTCGGACTAAAAATATCTGGTATGGTATAGCCATAAGAACCATAGCCGTAGAGTAAAAGAGGTGCTTTGGCTAAATCTGTGCCCTTTTTGTACATAATACTAACCGGGATTTGAGTGCCATCAATTGCCGTAGCCCAAATGCGTTTTGAAATGTAAGCGGCAGGATCAAACTTGGGGTCGCGCAGTTTTTTCTCAAAAAAAGTTTCCTGCTTGCCCGTTTTGAAGTCATAAGCAAAAACTTTCGAAGGCGTTGTCATGGAATTGTAAACGAAATACAACTTGCTGGCAGCGTAGTCATCATTGGTGCCTAGCCCCAGATAATATGTTTCACCTTCTACAGCAATGTAATTTTCATTTCCATCTTCAATTCCTTTTAATTTGAGTTTGAGTAGGCCATTATTGCGTTCTTCAAGCAATAAAAAATCCTTGAATACACTGAGTCCTTCTAGGAGCACCTTTGGGTCATGTGCCACGATTTCCTGACATGCGGAAAGATCCGAAGGTTTATTTTTCGAATACAATACGCGGTTATTTATGGCGTTGTCATTGCTCAAAATATAAAAACCATTTTCGTGGTGCTCGACCTCGTAAATATGCCCTGATTTGCGCACAAGAAATACTTCGGCTTTGGCCTGAGGGTTGTCTGCATCTATAAGCTGCACCTCAGAGGTTGTTGAGCTGTAACTGTAAATTTGAATGTATTTGCCCGTTAGGGTTTTGCCAATTCCTACACTGAATTTTTCGTCTTTCTCCTCATAGATGAGCGCGTCGCTGCCTTGAGGCGTGCCGATGGTATGACGGTATATTTGGAATTCGCGAAGTGTTTCTGGGTCTTTTTTGGAATAATAAATGGTTTTGTTATCGTTAGCCCAAACCAAACCACCACTGGTTTCGGTGAGTACGTCCTTGAGGTATTTGCCATTTGTTCTGAACCGAACTTCGTATTTGCGACGGCCTTTGAAATCCTCGCAAACTGCTAAAATTTGATTATTCGGTGACGGCGACCAACTTGCCAATTCATAAAATGCTTTGCCTTTGGCGCGCTCGTTTTCATCGAAAAACAAAACCGCTTTGCCATCCATCTCATAGCGAAAAAGTTGCTGGTAGTCTTGTCCTTCGCTGCTGCGTACTTGGTATTGGTAACCATTCAAAATAAAAGGAGCGCTCGTTTCATTGGGGTCAATACGCTGTTCAAATTCATTGAGAAGTTCTGTAACCAAAGGGTCTAATGCTTTAAAGTATGCTTTGGCATATGCGTTTTCGGCAGCGAGGTAATCTAGAACGGGCTGGGAATCGCGCTCGCGCATCCAGTAGTAGGGGTCATTGCGCTGGTGGCCGTGTTTTTCTAGAATTTGATCTTTGCGTGGGGCAATCGGTTCTTGTGCAGTGAGTTGTTGTTGCATAAACAAGTGAAAACAAATAAAAAAGAGCAGCTTTTTCATGGCAGGATTTCTAGCAAAATTAGCGATATTCTCTCTTGAAAAGGTTAACTTTGAAAAGTGAAGAAACTTTATAAATTCCTACTCAATAAATTGCCGCGGCCGCTGCTCATTCGGCTCAGTTACATCTTCCGTCTTTTTGCACCTGCTCTGTACAAAGGCGACGCCGTTCATTGCCCTGTTTGCGAAAAATCATTTTCCAAATTTTTATCATACGGTTCCGACGTTGCGCACCGCGAGAACGTACTCTGCCCTTATGATCTTACACTAGAGCGCCATCGCCTCATGTGGTTGTACCTAAAAAATCACACTGATTTCTTTACAAAACCTGACCTCAGCGTTTTACATATGGCGCCAGAACAGTGTTTTATTGATCGTTTCAAGGCCCAACAAAACTTAAACTACATCACTGCAGACCTCGTTTCACCTATTGCCGACCTCCATTTTGACCTGCACCAAATCCCACTAGAAGACAACCGCTTTGATGTCGTCTTCTGCAACCATGTCATGGAACATGTTGCCGATCCAATTCAATGTATGTCCGAACTTTTCAGAGTACTCAAGCCCGACGGCTGGGCCATTATGCAAGTACCTCAAGATTTTACAAGAGAGCACACCTACGAAGATCCATCCATTATTTCAGAGGCTGACCGCGAAAAACATTATTGGCAAAAAGATCATGTCCGTCTTTTCGGGAAAGATTATCCATCTTACCTAGAAAAAGTGGGTTTTCAAACAACAGTTTTTGATTTAAATGCGAATTACAGCCTCGAAGAAATTCAACGCTATCGCTTGATGAAAGAAGAAATATTGTATGTTTTCACCAAACCAGAATTATGAAAAGATATACCTTGATTTTTAGCATACTTATTGGGCTCCATACTTGGGCTCAGAAAAATGTTTTTTTAAATCTGCAACCCGTATTTGGCAATCAAACATTTGTCTTAAATCAAACATTTATTGGCAATGACGCAATTGCTATTGAGCTCGAACACTTCAATTATTATTTATCGGACGTCATCCTTTTTCACGACAACGGGCAGCAGACCAATTTGCCTTCCGACATTTGGTTAGTGACGCCCACTCAACACAGCTTATATTTAGGCTACCTAAATGTAAACCAAATCGATTCCATCAACTTTACAGTTGGAGTTCCAAAACGCTACAATACCCAAGATGGCGCTTTAGCGCAAGACATTTCTACTTACCCCGAAACGCATCCGTTAAGCTTTCAAAGTCCTTCCATGTATTGGGGTTGGTCTTTTGGCTATATGCACATGATTGTTGGCGGAAATGCCGATAGCAACAACGACAACATTCCAAATGCCTACTTTGAACTACATAACCTGGGCGACAACAACCAACAAAATGTACGTCTTAACACCATTCAGACTAATACAGCAAATCAAATAGATTTAAATTATACCTGTCATGTGGACCGTTGGCTCAATCAAATCAACCTTTCCAGCATTGGCGTAGTCCATGGCCAAGCAGGGCCTAACCTGACCATTCTCCAAAATGTAAATAGCCA
>JBJTNX010000243.1:0-4319 GCA_046074325.1 Sphingomonadales bacterium | reverse complement strand
CTGAGTTTGCCTGTACTTCATATCAAAGATTCGTTCTCTGATTTGAATATATATATCAAATTTGGCATGTACTTCTTCTCAAGCACCATCTTCTTGGCTTTTTATTATTGGAATGCCTTCCGCGACAAAAAAGGAAATTTCTTTGGTGATTTCTTCCGTTTCTTAGGACGTTTTGTTCAATTTTTAACCGTTTCTATGGCTTTGGGCCTTAGCAATGCAGTTGCAGTAATTGAAGGATACCTCGGCATCAAGAGTTCATTTGTGAGAACGCCCAAATTTAACGTGGCTAAGAAAGACGAATTCAAAGGAAATAAGTACGACAAAAAGAGCTTGTCTATAATAAATATTCTAGAAGGCACTTTTATGGTTGTCTTTGGTTTTACCGCGGTAAATCGTGCGATTTACGGAGATTTAGGCATGGTGCCGTTTCACCTGATGCTGACCATAGGTTATGGTATTATTTTCTTTAATACACTCAAAGAAAACCGCAGTCAACAAGCTTAGTGCTTTATTCTTTGACGATACCTATACTTTCGAGTTTGGTTTCGTATTTACCACTTCTAAACTGAAAAGTACTGCGGTAACTACTGCCTTTGCAGACGTATGACCCTATAACAGTACCTGCGCCATCAGCAGATTTAGTGTTTTTGTACCTAAAGACGAAAGTGCCTTTTGGATTTTTCTGAAAAAAACTTTGTAAAATCATTTCGGCTTGCGCCAACGGATATGCACCATCGGAGCCAGGGACTTGCAGTAGAATTTTATCTTTACCTAATTGAACAAGCGCGTGTGCGTCGTTGGTTTCCATGCCTCGTTGGATGGTGGCGTAGGGAATATCTCCGCTGAGCCCAAACGAGATGAGTAAAGTTGTCAAGAAACCATAAAACATATTCATGCCGCAAACTTAGCAAAAATGATGCCGTAAATTTGGCTAAATTTGTAATAATAAGTCGTAAAATGAAAGCTCAACAAGACCAACTTCACATTTATAATAGTCTCAAAGGTGAAAAAGAACCCTTTATTCCTTTAAAAGCAGGTAAAGTTGGCATGTATGTGTGTGGTCCAACACTCTACAGCGAGCCACACATGGGCAATATGCGCACTTTTATCAATTTCGACCTCATTTACCGCTACCTCTTGCATTTGGGCTTTGAGGTTAAATATGTGCGTAACGTCACAGACGCTGGCCACATTACCAATTCGGCTGGTCAAGAGGTAGACAGCATTGGCGAAGCCGCCAAAGCTGAACAACTCCAGTCACTCGAAATCGTCTATAAATACGCGCTTAAATTTCAAGAACTTCAGCGTATATATAATTTACTGCCGCCGAGCATAGAACCTACCGCAACACAGCATATCCAAGAACAAATCGAAATCATCGAACAAATTTTAGCCAATGGTTATGCCTATGAAGTCAATGGTTCGGTATATTTCGACACGCGCCGCTACATGCAAGACTACCATTACGGCATTTTAAGTGGCCGTAAAGTCGATGAACTGGAAAACGAGACCCGGGTGTTAAATGCCCAAGACGAAAAACGTTTTTTTGCCGATTTTGCGCTTTGGAAAAGAGCCAATCCCGACGATATGCAAATTTGGCGATCTCCTTGGGGCAACGGAAATCCAGGCTGGCATATTGAGTGTACAGCCATGAGCACCAAGTATTTAGGCAAGCAGTTTGACATTCACGGCGGTGGAATGGACCTTAAATTTCCGCACCACGAGGATGAAATTGCCCAAAGCTGCGGCTCTTTTGGTTGCAACCCTGCACGCTACTGGATGCATGCCAACATGCTCAATGTGAACGGTCAAAAGATGTCAAAGTCTTTTGGTAATTATTTTTTACCCAAGCAAATTTTAGAAGGATCAACAGGTTTGTTTGAGAAAGCCTACTCGGCTAATGTGGTACGTTTCTTTATGATGCAAGCACATTACCGCAGTAATTTAGATTTTACACAAGAAGCACTCAACGCTGCCGAAAAAGGTTATGCCCGGTTAATGGAAGGCCTAAAAACCCTAGACCAAGTTCCTACATCTAGCTCCTCTTTTGATGTTGATGCCCTTATAGCGTCTTTCTATAAAGCCATGAACGATGACTTCAACGCACCTATTTTAGTGGCTAATTTATTTGAAGCCGTCAAGCAAATCAATTTGATCAATGATGGCCAGGCAAGTATTTCATCAAATGATAAAACGCATCTAAAGGCCTCTATGCAAGCTTTTATTCATGATGTTTTAGGTTTGACACCAGAAAATACAGTTTCTGAAACGCGCCTCGCACCCGTTATGGATTTGGTTTTGGATTTACGCCAACAGGCGCGCACCAATAAAGACTGGACAACCTCCGATCAAATCCGAGATGGTTTGGCCAAAGCCGGTATTGTTGTCAAAGACGGTAAAGAGGGCACTACCTGGTCTTAGATAGTGTGCTAAATTAAGCCTCGAGCTTAGCTTTTACGCCATCCCAAAGTTGGTAGCGTTTTTCTAATGCAACCAAAGATACTTCGGTTGCTTCTTGCCACTTGACTAAATCAGTACCACAAATTTCTTCCATCATTTTTAAAGAAATAGGGCCGTGGTCTCCGCCGTCTACTTCAATATGTCTTTCGAGGTAGTAAAGTAATTTGTCAATATTGGTCTGACCTTGATTTTGCATTTCGCGCAAAATTTCAATGAACATGTCGGGAATCAGGTCTTCGCGTCCGAAAGTAAAAAGTGCGGCAATTTTATGCAGTTGACCACTATTGATGATTTCAAAGGTGTAGCGTACAAAAGCGCGTGTTTCTTCGCGGATGTCTAATTGATAGAGTGCTTCGTCAAGGGTTTTGCCATAAGACAACCATTCGGTGAGTTGGTGAATGGGTAAGGTGTTGGCTCCAATTTGTTGCATGGCATCGAGATACATTTCAAAGTGGCTCAGCACTTTGCCATTGCTGTCTAGGTCAGATTCTTCGCCGAGCACGATTTCATTGATAAAGCGGCGGGTTACTGGAGAACCTTTAGGCGCCCACGGAACTTCTACACAGGTGAGTGCACGTTGCAAAGCTTTGAGCAGGCTCATGAAGTCCCAAACAGCAAAAATATGTTGCTCCATAAAGCATTGAAAATCTTCAATACTGTTGATTTGAGCGTACATAGGGTGTGCAAGCAATGCTGCTCTTTTGGAGCTAAGTGCTGCTTGAAGTTTTGCGATTTGTGGTTCCATATGTTAGCAACAATTGAGTCGAAACTTAGTTGAGTTTAAGGCCTAATTCTTTTAATTGTGCATCGTGAAGCGGAGACGGCGCATCGATCATGGTGTCGCGGCCTGCATTGTTTTTAGGGAATGCAATGTAGTCTCGGATAGACTCAGAACCTCCCATGGTTGCTACCAAGCGATCGAGACCAAAGGCCAAGCCACCGTGCGGAGGCGCCCCGTATTCGAATGCTGACATCAAAAAGCCGAATTGAGCTTGTGCCTCTTCTTTGCTAAAACCAAGTAAGTCAAACATACGCGACTGCAAAGCGCGGTCATGGATGCGAATAGAACCCCCGCCGAGCTCTACGCCGTTCATGGCGAGGTCGTAGGCATTGGCACGTACTTTTCCTGGATCGGTATCGATGAGGTGTAGGTCTTCTGGTTTTGGCGACGTAAACGGGTGGTGCATGGCGTGGTAACGGCCACTTTCTTCATCCCACTCGAGTAATGGGAAATCAAGTACCCAAAGGGGCTTGAATTCGTCTGGTTTGCGCAAACCAAGTTGAGTGCCAAGATGTAAGCGCAATTCGTTGAGTTGCTTACGCGTTTTGTGTAGGTCGCCAGATAAAAGTAAAATTAGATCGCCAGGTGCTGCATTGGCTTGTATGGCCATTGCTTTTAAGTCTTCTTCTGAGTAAAATTTATCGACGCTTGATTTGAGCGTTCCGTCGGCGTTGTATTTGATATATACCAAGCCTTTTGCACCGATTTGTGGGCGTTTGACCCATTCGGTCAATTCGTCGAGTTGCTTGCGTGTATATTCACTGCACCCGGCGGCATTGATACCAAGCACACACTCGGCGCTATTGAAAACGACAAAATCATTTTTTTGGGCAAGTTGAGTGAGGTCGACGAATTCCATTCCAAAGCGGATATCAGGTTTGTCAGAGCCATAGCGCTCCATGGCTTCGGCGTAGGTCATGCGCGGAAATGCACCTTCGAACTTGACACCGCGAACGGTTTCAAATAGGTGTTTAATCAGGCCTTCAAACATTTCGAGGATGTCGTTTTGCTCTACAAACGCCATTTCACAGTCGATTTGTGTGAATTCTGGCTGGCGGTCTGCGCGCAGGTCTTCGTC
>JBJTNX010000242.1:0-11183 GCA_046074325.1 Sphingomonadales bacterium | reverse complement strand
CCCAGATTGACATAAGCTTGTGTGCCTTCAAATTGCACATTTGGTGCTGTTGCATCTACCAAAGCCTTTCTGCCAATTTCTACATTTGCATCCAATTGTGCATAAAATTTATCATATAAATTGTAAGCGCCTCGGGCTGTGAACTGCAGATCAGGTAAATTCCAAGCATAGGCGTTATGGTATAATTGGTACAAATTATAGCGACCCAAAACATCTATTTTTAACTTCTCAGCGGCTTGGTATGTCATGGAGCCTTCGAATGTAGTTTGGTTCAGTGTATCGTAAATAACAGTGAGGTAATTGTCGTAGAAGAAATTTGTATCCGTTACAAAAAAGGCTTTGTTCTCGATGTGCATAAAATGTACTCCTAAATTGAAACTCAGTGTTTTACTCAAAGAACCTTTAAAGCCGCCATAAATATCGTACTGGTTGTGCTCATTGCGCAGCGCCACATTGGTCCTGATAAACGGATTGGCTTGTGTGAGTCCCTGCAAAGTATTCTGTTTTAAACCGCCGCGTAAACCTATGTAAGGAATAAAAATATTATTGAACAAGGCATACTTAAACTCTGCATTCGGATAAACATAAGGAACCGTACCCGTTTTACTGATATCAGCGGTAATGACCACGCCGAGCTCCACTTTTAATTTATCGGTTAAAGCTTGTGTCCAAACACCAGGTTTAAAATCAATGATGTAATTGTTGGCCACAAAGCCAGTGTCTGTTGCTGTATAAACGCTATCCAAGATGCCGCGTTTATAGTAATTGGAACGCAAACCGAGGTCGGCATAGAAATGTTCGTTTTTGTAGTTGTACCATGCTTTGGTCTTGAAGCTAAAGTTGTTTTCAGCGCTGCGCCAAAGTTGCGCGCTGTCATCAGGTAGGGCATTGAAAAAATGGTAATTGGCAATAAAAGCCAAATTGAGTTTCGCAGAATCTCCGCGCAACCAAGAGTATTCTGCACTGCCTTTTGCCAACTGAAAGCGTTGCGCTATACTATCGGCAACAATGGTATCAACCGGAATGCCATAGTAATGAAAGCCATTGTTGCTGTAAGATGCATCTAACTTTAACTGATAGTTGCGTTCATTCAAACCAAAATAAGCATTTGCGGACGTGCGGTCGTATTGCGCAGGCGCATAAATAGTTTTAGACCTGTCTTTGATGTCGCCAAAAGAACTCAAATGCTTGATATGCGCACCATAGTGCATGTTGCGCGAACGATCTGAGGTATAATATATTTCACCAAGTGGCATTAGCACCGAACCAATCCCAGCCTTGACATAAAATGGATACAATTTAGCAAGTTGCTCGGATGTTTCAACGGTAGCTGCTTGAATGGTATCTAACAGGATTTTTGTTTCGGCCTGAAAGAACATCAGTGGATACTCTTTTACCGCAGCTGCCTTGACAGAGTCAATAATTTTGGGATATTCTAAAATACGACTGGCTGGCTCTACCTGCTGATTGGTAATGGTATAAAGGGTAAAATTATTCTCGCCTTGCTGTGCCCAAATATTGAGTGCAAACAAGAAAAATACGAGTGTGCTGAACAATACTTTCATGGCTTATTCTTCGTTATTGATTTCAATTTTCATTTCTGGTTGAGGGGCGTCATTTACCGGCGGGTTTTTGAGCTGCATGAGTTCATCCCATAAGTCAGAAGCTTCTGCCAACACACCGTCTTGCTGATCTGGATAAAAATCGAGCACAGATTTGAGGGTTTGCTCTGCCTGGAATAAATCTTCGCGGCTAATGTGCACACGCGCTTGCAGCAATAAGCCTTTTGCTACCCAATAATTATAACTTGGTTTCATCTTCAGTAGCGCCTTGACTTCTGTTTCTGCCTCGTCGTACATTTGTTGACCGAAGTAAATATCTGCTAAGAGGTACTTTGCCTCCGAGCCCATTGCGGTTGTGGTGTTTTTCACCAACCACTCCAACGATGGTTTAGCAGCTTCAAATTGCTTCAGATGGTAATTAGAAAGACCGGTGGCGTACTCCGCCTCGACTCTAATTTGTGGCGTTAATGCGGCATTTTCCATGACGAACTTAGCATTCTCTTTGGCCAATGAATAGTTATTTTCCATAAACGCACAACGCATAATACCGAGCTTGGCCTCGAAAGTAGTGGTTGGTTTCGAGGCTGCACTCTCCATGAGTTGATAGTATTGCAATGCCTTGGTGTAGTTTTTCTTGATATAATAGTAAGCTGCCGTTTTGGAGGCTGCGTATTCCGCATAAGTATTGACCGTTGAAGCCAAGTACTTTTCAAATTGCTGAATAGCAGCGGTGGAATCTTTGGTTTTCAGTAAACTATTTCCGTAATAGAAATAAGTCTCATTGAGGTAACGGCCATTCGGAAACTTCGTCAGGTAGACTTCAAACTTCTCAACTGCCTCTCGGTAATTGGTGTCTTGGTAAGCCGCCAATGCAGGGGTGTAAAAGATATTCTCCTTCTCTTCTGTAGAAATGTTGGCGCAAGGATAGCGGTCAATTACTTCTGAGGCGAGGTCTGGCTTTTTCTGTGCATTATAAACATCTATGAGGTTAAGAACTACCTCTTTGCAGACTTCACGTTGTTGTTCATAGGTGGCTAAAATCTCCAGATAGGCTGCCTCTGATTTAGCGTATTCCCATTTTTTATAATAAATATCTGCAATATCTAATTTGACATCAAGTAAGTAAGGTGACTTTGGAAACTCTGCTAAAAAGTCCTGGTAGGCAGTCAATGCACCGTCGTAATTTGGCTGAGACATATACGTTCTAGCCAATTCATATTGGGCATTCATGCGGTATTTTGAAACGGGTTGCTCTTTGAGTAGTTTAGTCAACGTCTGAATTTTTTCTGGAAGTTGGCCATTAAAACCCTGCGCTTTTGCTAAGTAAAATAATGCTTTATCATTTAGCGGAGAATTGAGGTTGTAGGCCTGCTGGTAATACTGAATGGCCTGTAAATTTTGTTTGCCGACATAATATGCATCTGCAATTCGGAAAGTAGCATCAACGACTTTAGACTCATTTTTTGGACTGAGTTGCAAATACGTTCTAAAAGACTGGATGGCTTCCTCTCTTTTACCTTGCTCCAAATAGGCATAGCCAATATTGTAATAGGCATCGATTTTCTCTGGTAAGCTGTTCGAGGCTGGCGAATTAATGAAATCTCTATACGTGTTAATTGCGGCAGCTAATTCCTTTTTCCTAAATGAGATATCTGCCATCCAGTAGCGCGATAACGCCACCATTTGAGGATCCATTGGATAGGTGTCGACGCGCTTAAACGCGTTATAAGCTTCGTCGAGTTGGCCTTTCTGAAAAAGTTCAACCCCATAATTGAATGCAACGGTTTGGTATACTTTCTTCAACTGGGCATCTTTAGACGGTAGCTTTTCAATAGATTCCAGGGCCTTCGCATAATTGGATGTATTCGTGTACACATTGACCAAATACTGGTAGACGTCGCGTTTTCTTTTTGAATCTGGATACTGACTTAGGTAGTTTTCAAAGGCGCGAACAGATTCATCGTACGGATTGATATCCACTTTAAAGGAGAGCACTGCAAACTGAAACAAAGCGTCCTCTTGAATTTGTGGCATAAAGTTCATTTCGGCAGCACGTTCAAAGGCGCTACGCGCCGGCAGCAGCTTGTTGAGCTGTAAATAGGCATCTCCAATTTGATACATCGCAATATGACAAAGGCTATCTTTGGAACGCGTGACACGGTCAAAGTTTTTAATTGCTTTTTCGTATTGCTTGGTTTTGTAATAGGCAAATCCCAATTCGTAGTAGTCGTCGCGGGTACCGCGCGCATTCTGATGATAGCGCTCCAAGAAAGGCAAAGACAAATCATATTTGCCCATCATGTAATAAGCATTCCCTATGATATGCTGAATATCAAATTCATTGTTGACAAAGCCACAATTGAGTACTGTTGGGGCAAAATCAATAACTTCTTGGTATTTCCCTTGTTTGTATAGAATTTGTGCAATGTAGTACGGCACTACACTACAAAATGTCGAATCTTTTTGTAAAGCCTGAAAGCCTTCGAGCGCCTCTTGTAAAGAAGAGCGCACATAACTTATATGCGCGTAATAGTATAGCGCAGGTTTGGCATATTGTGTACTGCCGTCCTTGATATCTTTAAAAGCCAAATAAGCTGCGTCTTGATCTTCATTTTGATAAGCCGAATAACCTAGTTTAAACAAAACCTCTTCTTTTTGCGCGCTGTTTAAGCCCGTTAAATTAATTTGAGCAAATGCGCTTTGAGCAGCTAGGTAATCTTCTGCCTGAAAATGATAAGTCCCTACGCCTATTGCGATTTCATTTCTAAAATTATTTTCGGGGTAGGTTTTATTAAATTGTTCGAGCAATGGTATGGCATCGTTTGCGTAAAGTTTGAGCGCAGACATACCCTCATAGTAATAAGCCTTGATGAGGTAAGGGTCATGTTCATTGCGCTGCTGCGCCTGACAGCTATTAATAAAGAGTCGGCACTCTTGTTTGGCAGCTGCATATTGTGCTTTGGTAAATAAGTCTTCGGCATTAAAAAATGCCGCATTTTCTCCGCTGTATTTAGCGGTTTCTTGTGCCCAAAACAAAACAGGGAAGCACAAAAGTAAGACGAGATGACGCAAATTACGATTCATAGAATGTAAAATTAAGAGGGGCAAGATCCCAACGCGCTTGCTAGGGTCAAAAGTTTTAAACCTGAATTTGTTAAGATAAAATCGTTCATTTTGATGTTTAGTTACGACTTATTGGACACATTTGTCTAAAATTTGTATCCGTGTCGAACGTCATTACGCTTTCTGCAGCCAAAATTTACCAGCAAGAGCAGCTCATTTTAGACAATGTGCAACTCGAACTTGCTGCGCAGTCCTTTGCTTACCTTATCGGAAAAACCGGAAGTGGTAAGAGTAGTTTGCTCAAAACACTCTACGCCGAAATTCCGCTCCAAGAAGGTGAAGGCGAAGTTTGTGGCTTTGCATTAAAGGGTCTGAAGCGCAAACAAATCCCATTCTTGCGCAGAAAAATCGGTATTGTTTTTCAAGACTTTCAACTATTGACTGACCGAAATGTCATCGATAACTTAAAGTTTGTTTTGGGCGCAACTGGTTGGAAAGATAAGAAGCTAATAGAACAACGGGCGCTCAACTGTCTGCAGCTTGTCGGTATCGAACAAAAAGCAAAAGCGTTTCCGCATATGCTCTCTGGTGGTGAACAACAACGCGTATCGATTGCCCGAGCGCTGCTTAATCAGCCTGCACTTATTTTAGCGGACGAACCCACAGGAAACCTCGACCCGGAAACTTCCAAGGAAATTATGGAATTATTATTGGCGGTGGCAAAAGAGGAGCATACAGCCGTACTGATGGCCACCCACGACATGCAAATGATACAATCTTTTCCAGGAAGAGTATTAGAGGTACTCAACGGCAGTTTGGTCGAGCGGGCATAATTGCTCAAGACAAAGCAGTCAACTCACCTACTATATTTGCTTTTAAAAATCCAACTTGTTCATTTTTTGGAAGATGAGCTAAAGCAAACATTGCTTTGGTAATGGCAGCCTCGGCAGTCAGATCTGAACCACTTATTACCCCTATTCTTTCAAAAAACGTGCTTGTTTGATAAGCGCCTTGACGAACAGGTCCGCTCTGACACTGCGTGATATTCAAAACCAAGCCACCAGCTGTAATAAATGCATTGAGGAGGTCCTGAAACGCGTTGTTGCTAAAAGCATTGCCTGCTCCGAAAGTTTCGAGGATGAGAACCTGAACAGTGGGATAGCGCAACGCAGGGGCATAAAGATGCATTGGCATTCCTGGATAGAGTCGCCAGATCAGTACGTCGTTGTTCAGGTCGAGAAGCGGTTCTAGGTGGGGGCGTTGCGTTCGAAACAAGCGCTCTTTGAACCATTCTATCTGTACACCGGCTTTGGCTAAAAGCGGGTAATTCGGCGAGGCAAATGCTTCAAACTGATGGGCTGATACTTTTGAACTGCGGTTGGCTCTAAAAAGTGCGTATTCAAAATAAACGGCTACTTCTTGCAGGATTGGTTCTCCTGATTCATCAGTGGCTGCGGCTATTTCAATTGCGGTAATCAAGTTTTCTTTTCCATCGGTTCTGATGATCCCAATTGGCAGTTGAGAGCCCGTAAAAACAACAGGTTTTTTTAGGCCTTGAAGCATGAAACTAAGCGCACTGGCTGTATACGCCATGGTATCGGTTCCGTGTAAAACCACAAAGCCATCGAACTGCTCATAGGCGTTGGCAACCCAAGAGGCAATTTGCTGCCAATGAGCTGGACCAATTTCAGAGGAATCGAGTGGCGTTTCAAAACTGCGGACCTCAATCTCGAGTTCAAAACGCTTTAGTTCGGGAATATGTGCATACAAATGTGCAAAATCAAAACTTTCGAGTGCGCCTGTTTGGGCATTAGTAATCATGCCAATAGTGCCGCCAGTATAAATAAGTAAGATTTTACGCATGTTCGAAAGTAAGGAATTTTTCCAAATCGAATAATTCGATGGCATTGCGGCTGGTATGCGCTTCGATTTCGGCCGCACTTAGACCCAATGCCTCTTGAAGTTTACTCACCACCTCTATTAGATACGCAGGTTCATTGCGCTTGCCTCGATACGGTACCGGAGACAGGTAAGGTGCATCGGTCTCGAGCAGCAATTTTTCTAATGGGATTTTCTTGACTACCTCGGCCAATCCGGCATTTTTATAGGTAACAACGCCTCCTATTCCGAAATAGAAATGCTCGTATTTTAAAATGCGTTGCACTTGCTCTTTGCTCCCGGTAAAACAATGAAATACACCGCGTAGTTCGGGGGTCCACTCTTGGTCTAGAATTTCAAAAAGTGGTTCAAAAGCTTTGCGTACATGTATGGCTATTGGCAGTTTGAGTTGTTTGGCCCAGCGCACTTGGGTTTTGAATACTTCTTGTTGCGCTGCCAAAAAGGTGTCGTCCCAGTAGAGGTCGAGGCCGATCTCACCAACTGCACAATAGCGTTCGGGCGCAGCGAAAAGCTGCGCCTCGATAGTGGCGAGTTCTTGCTGCCAATTTTCTTTGACATAAGTCGGATGCAAGCCCATCATTGGGATACATTTACTTTGTTCATCGGCCAATTGTTCGAGGGCACCAATGCTTTGTACATCGATGTTCGGCAGCAAAATGGCCGCTACGCCTGTCTGCAGCGCGCGCGCTAGAACTTCACTGCGGTCTAAATCGAATTCCTCGGCATACAAATGAGAATGCGTATCGATGATCATAGGGTGGCCAGATATTGTTCCCAGGCCCAAGCATCTCGGATGGCGTCTTCTATTGAAAGGCGTGCTTTCCAGCCAAGTAAATCTTGTCCTTTTTGAACATTTGCATAAATTTCAATGACATCGCCAGCGCGTCGAGGCCCGATTACGTGAGGTAAAGCTTTTGCGGTGCTGCGTTCAAAGGCTTCGATGATTTCCAATACGGACGTGCCTCGGCCCGTTCCGATATTCACGGCCTCGAGGAGGCCTTCTTTTTGGTCTGCTAAAAAAGCGAGTGCAGCTACATGTGCCTCGGCCAAATCCATTACGTGGATGTAGTCTCTGATGCAAGAACCGTCTCTGGTTGGATAATCATTGCCAAATACGGTAAGTTGGGATTGCTTGCCGATGGCGGTTTGGGTCACGAATGGCAACAAATTATTAGGCTTGCCTATAGGGAATTCGCCTATGCGCGCAGAAGTATGCGCTCCAACCGGGTTGAAATAACGCAAATTCATTAGTTTGAGGTGGCTGGCGCTCTTGTAAAAGTCGGTAATGATTTGCTCACCCATCCATTTGGTGTAGCCATAAGGAGATTCAGGCAGTTGCTTGGGGGTTTGCTCACTGACTTCCTTTGCTCCTTTGGGCTCGCCATAAACGGTGCACGAAGAAGAAAAAACAAAGTTTGGCACTTGGTATTGTTCAAGTAACGAGAGCACATTGATCAAACCAACTAGGTTATTTTGGTAATACGCAAGTGGTTGCTCTACGGACTCACCTACGGCTTTATATGCTGCAAAATGAATGACGCCGTCAAAAGAATACTGCTCAAAAAGGCTGCTCAAAGCAATTTTATCACAGACATCGATGCGATGAACAATGGGTTGCTGCCCTAATATAAACTGCAAACCATCTAGAACAATGGCGTTGGCATTGCGAAAATCATCGACAATCACCGGAACATAACCTTTTTGATGCAAAGCTACAACTGTGTGTGAGCCAATATAACCTGCACCGCCGGTAACAAGAACATATTTATTCATATAACAAAGTTAGCTGAATCTATTGTTGCTGAACAGCTTTCGCGTAAGTTTGTTAATACAGATATGAAACTCCTTCTGATTCTTTTCTTATTATGCTTTTTAGGAGCTTCCTATGACCTAGAGGTACAAGTAGAAGGTATTCCAAATACCAAAGGAACGCTTTTCATTGGTCTTTTCAATTCAAGTGCAAGCTTTCCAGAGTACGGCAAACAATATAAAGGTGTGGTGGTGGTCCATGAGGGCAAAAGCCATGTGTATCGGTTCAAAAACCTACCTCAAGGGAATTATGCACTTGCCATTTACCACGACGAAAATAAAAACGGCAAACTCGACAAAAATGTATTTGGCGCGCCAACAGAGGCTTATGGATTTTCGAATAATGCCAGAGAAACGTTCTCAGCACCTAGCTTTAGTGCCGCCAAAATTGTTTTGGACCGCGACAAAAAATGCCAGGTTCGGATCAAATGAGCTTACTCGAAATGTATTAAAATAGAACCTTTATCAACGACATCTCCGTCTTGAACGACAATTGCAGACACCACACCAACGCCTTCGGCCTTCAGCACATTTTCCATTTTCATGGCTTCTAGAGAAAGTAATGCATCGCCTGGTTGCACTTCTTGGCCAATTGATGTATGAATAGCGGTAACCCTGCCTGGCATGGGTGCTTGCATTTCCTTGAGTTTACGCAATTTAGGTTTGTCTAGACCCATTGCCGCTATAAGGTCATCCAAAGGATGTGCTTTTTTAACTTGAAATGTCCGGTGATTGATGCGAATAGTGAGTTGGCCGGTTTCTGAATCATCAGCTACCAACTCGCCGTGAAACTTTTTACCTTCAAATTTGATTTCAAAAAAACGGTGGTCATGCCATTTAACCGCTGCACCACTTAGTGTTTGGGTCGCTTGATTATCTAAAAACCAGTTGTTCATGGTGTCTATTTTGAAAGTTGAATTGCGGTATCGGCTGCGGATTCAATCCCCTCTGTTTTTGCAATTGACAGCGCGCAAAATTGAATATCGGTGGCCAATACTTCTGTACAAATATAGTCTTTATGGGCTGTAATGGCCTCTTGAATAGCAGCCGTGGTGTCGATCTTAACCAAAATGCGATCCGTGACATCAAAAGCGCTTTCTTTACGTAGGTTCTGAATTCGGTTGACGACTTCGCGGGCCAAGCCTTCTGCTTTGAGGTCAGCAGAAATAGTGACATCGAGCGCAACAGTGAGGCCATTTTCATTGGCAACCAACCAACCTGGTATATCTTGGGCCTGTATTTCGAAATCTTCTAAGTCAAGTTCAATGGTATCGCCATCTATCTGACCTGTCCAGCCTTTTTGCTGCTCAATTTGTGCAATATCTTGAGCGGTGAATTGCTGAACCAAAGTACTAATGGCTTTCATTTGCTTGCCATACTTTGGCCCAATGGTCTTGAAATTGGGTTTGATGGATTTCACTAAAATGCCGGTATCCGAAAGCAACTCGAGTTCTTTGACATTGACCTCTGCGCAGATCAGGTTGCTCACGTGCTTGAAATTGGCTGCTTCTTGGGCGTTCAACACAGGAATCATGATTTTCTGTAAGGGTTGACGGACACGAATATGCTGCTTTTTACGCAATGCCAAAACGAGCGAACAGGTTCTTTGTGCCAATTCCATTTGAGTCTCTAGGTTGGTGTTGATAGCAGCCTGATCCACCGTTGGAAAATCAGCTAAATGAACTGAAAGTGTCTGCGTACTTCCTTTTGTTGAATTCAAGTCCGTGTACAGCTGATCCATAAAAAACGGTGCAATAGGCGCAGCCAATAGCGCAACTGTTTCTAGGCAAGTGTAGAGGGTTTGGTAGGCAGCCAATTTGTCTTGGGCATCGTCGTTTTTCCAGAAACGGCGACGACACAAACGCACATACCAATTAGAAAGCTGTTCGGTGACGAAATCTTGAATGGCACGACCTGCTTTGGTAGGCTCATAGGTAGTGTAAGCGGCGTCGACTTCAGCAATCAATGAATTGAGTTTGGAAAGAATCCAACGGTCAATTTCTGGTCTTTGATTCAAAGCAATTGCAGCTTCACTGTACGTAAAGCTGTCAATGTTGGCATAAAGCGCAAAGAAAGAATAAGTATTGTAAAGTGTCCCGAAAAACTTGCGTTGTACCTCAGAAATACCTTCTAGGTCAAACTTGAGGTTATCCCAGGGTTGGGCATTGGTAATCATGTACCATCTTGTCGCGTCTGGCCCGTAATGATCGAGGGTCGTAAATGGGTCAATGGCGTTTCCTAAACGCTTGGACATTTTTTGGCCATTTTTATCGAGAACCAACCCGTTAGACACCACATTTTTATAAGCTTTGGCACCAAATACCATAGTGGAAATAGCATGCAAAGTATAAAACCAACCACGTGTTTGATCGACACCCTCTGCAATGAAATCGGCAGGGAAAGCCAAATTGTTGTCGATGAGCTCACGGTTTTCAAAAGGATAGTGCAATTGCGCATAAGGCATGGCACCGGAGTCAAACCAAACATCGATGAGGTCTGCTTCTCGTTTCATGGGTTTACCAGAAGCCGAGACTAAAATGATCGGGTCTATTTTGTGTTTGTGTAAATCAATTTGATCGTAGTTGGCCGACGAAAAATCCGAAGGTTTAAAATGTTCAAAAGGATTTTGGGTCATGAAGCCTGCCGCAATCGCGAGGTTGATTTCATGTTGCAGTGTTTCAATGGAATCAATGCACTTGCGCTCATCGCCTTCTTCGGTGGACCAAATTGGAATTGGAATTCCCCAATAGCGCGAACGAGAAAGATTCCAATCATTGGCGTTCTCGAGCCATTTGCCAAAACGGCCGCTGCCTGTAGCCTCGGGTTTCCAATTGATTTCTTTGTTGAGTG
>JBJTNX010000241.1:0-7530 GCA_046074325.1 Sphingomonadales bacterium | reverse complement strand
GTTTCTTCGGTGTACATGAATACGCCGGCGCCCGCTACAAAACCGTGGGTATGATCGAGATAAGGAGTACGGACCGATAATTCAAAGGCGTAAACTTCATAAAAGAGCGAAAAATTAGCCTTCCCATCGCATTGAACCTCCCAGGTATTTTTACTCTTCTTCTTGACAACTAATTGGTTACCTTCGGCATCGAGCGCTTTTACTTGATTGAGGTTCTTGGAAAATTCGCGCACTAAGTAAGAACCGGGGGTCCAGACCGGCATTTTGAAGGTCTGAACCGCCGAATTATTTTCAGTAACTTGAATTTTGACTGCAAAATAATGAGAATTAGGTTGCGGCATTGACAAATGGTAAGTGAGTTTGCTCGCCAAAAATCCAAAAGGGAGACAAAACAAAGAGAAGAGCGCAAAAAGTGATTTCATATGAGAGGAAGTGAAAAAATCGAATTACAAAAAAAGAATAATTAGCTAAGGATAAACAATTTTAATAGAACAGATTTACGCATTAAAGAAAATCAAAAATCAATCCAAAAGTTGAATGGTGGCCGCGGCAATTTTTGCTTTCTCGACCAATTCTTGGACGGGTTCAGTGCCAAAGTGTAATGCTACTGCCATGCGGCGATACGGACGCATTGTTGGTTTTCCAAAAATGCGAATTTCTGTGTTTGGGTCCTTCAAAACAGTGTTCAGGCCTGCGAATGTGGGTGCACTTTCACTATTTTTTGAGGCCAAAACAACAGCACTCGCTCCGTTTTGGATTTGGCGAATTTCGGTGATTGGCAGACCTAAAACAGCACGCGCGTGTAACTCGAATTCATTGAGATTCTGGGTGCCTGCCAAAGTAACCATACCGGTATCGTGAGGTCGTGGTGATAACTCAGAGAAATAGGCACCGTCTTTGGTAATAAAGAATTCGACTCCCCAAATGCCAGCACCGCCAAGTGCCGCGGTGACCCGCGCAGCCATATCTTGTGCCTCGGCTAAATGCGCCGCATTCATGGGCATTGGCTGCCAACTTTCTTGGTAATCACCCCTTTCTTGTCGATGTCCTATTGGCGCACAAAATAAAGTTGGACCTTCTTTTTGAGTAACCGTCAATAAGGTGATTTCGTAATCAAAATCAATGAATCCTTCGACGATTACTTCTTTGAGATCCCCTCTGGAACCTTCCATGGCGTAAGTCCAAGCGGTTTGGATATCGGCCTCTGATCGAATGACGGATTGTCCTTTTCCTGAGCTCGACATCAAGGGTTTTACCACACAAGGTAAACCGCAAAATGCAACCCCTTCTTTGAGTTCTTCTAGCGAGGTGGCATATTGATAAGGAGCTGTTCTGACGCCCACTTCTTTGGCTGCAAGGTCTCTAATTGCTTTGCGATTCATGGTGAAATTGGCCGCTTTGGCACTCGGGACTACTTGAATTCCTTGTGCTTCGTAGGTATAAAAACGCTCTGTTCTAATGGCTTCGATTTCAGGAACTATGATGTCGGGTTGGTGCTTGGCTACAACCAAATCGAGCGCATTTGCGTCTAACATATCGATGACTTCAAATTGATCCGCCACCTGCATGGCAGGCGCACCTGGATAATTATCGACGGCCACGACCGTCTGGCCATATCGTTTGGCTGCAATGACGAACTCTTTTCCGAGTTCGCCGGATCCGAGCAAGAGAATTTTGAACTTCATAGAACAAATGTAAGCCAAAAGCAAAGAAATTGTTATTTTTGGAAGAATAGATGAGTACAATTAAGACAGAGATTGAGCAGTTTGACCCGATTTTTCTAAGAGAAATGGCCGATGTCAACCTGATGAACCGCGTTGACACCAAATTTGCATTTCGTCAAGACGACCTCCTTCGCTTTTTGCCCATATTAGCCGGCAATTATCGCGCCCTGAAGGTAGAAGGAACAATGCTCCCTCACTACGAAAGTCTCTATTTTGACGATGAATCCTTTTCATTTTTCAGAGATCATCACAACGGAAAAGCCGATCGTTTTAAAGTACGCATCCGAAAATACGTCGAATCGAATATTCACTTTTTAGAAATCAAGCATAAAGTCAAGGGCCGCACCGACAAAAGGCGCATCCTAACCGATAACTTCAACGAGCTCCAAGAAGAAAAAGAACGCGATTTCTTGCGTCGTCAACTCAATGAAGATACACAACTGAAACCCACCATGTGGAACTCTTTTCAGCGCATTACGTTGGTCTCCAAAACAAGCAAAGAAAGACTGACCCTTGATTTCAATATCAAATTTCACATGGGTGAGGTACAACGAGACTTTGATCAACTCGTTATTGCTGAACTTAAACAAGAAGCCCTCGACCGCAATTCACCTTTTTATCAACTCATGAAAAAAGAACGGATACGCCCCTACCGTCTCTCGAAATACTGTATTGGCAGCGTTGAAATCTACGGTGAAGAAGTACTCAAATTCAATCGCTTCAAAAAGAAGCTCCTCTTTTTAAATAAAATCAACCATGCTAGCTAACCTCTTTTTTCTATTACCTCTCAAGAAAGCGATTTCTCCAAATGCCATTACTTGGTTCAGTGAAGACTTTTACGGCCTGCTCATTCGTTTGGCCATAAACTTATTGTTTCTAACTATATTGATTCGCGTATTGTATTACACCAAAACGCGTCGCAAGGACTATCTTTTCACGTACTACCTGATAGGTACAATTACCTTTTTCCTTTGCTTCGGCCTCATGCAAATGGATATCGATACCGGAATGGGTTTGGGCTTATTTGCCATTTTTGGCATTATTCGTTACCGTACCGACGCCATCGAAATCAAAGAAATGACCTATTTATTTATGGTCATCGGCATCAGTGTTGTCAATGCGCTGGCTTCCAATGAACTCAGTATATCAGAAGTTGGCGTCATCAATATTTCCGTGGTTTTATTGACCTATTTACTCGAAAATATCTGGCTCATGAAGCACGAAACGCGCAAGACCATCAACTACGAGCGCATAGACCTCATCAAACCAGAGAACTACGACCTCATGAAAGCTGACCTCGAAAAACGAACTGGCCTCACCATCAATAGAGTCGAGGTCGGAAAAATCGACTTCTTGAACGACACAGCAATGGTACGGATTTACTATTTTGCCGACGAACAAGAATATTCAGATTACCACGTTCAATAAATGAAAAAAATTGCGCTGTACCCACTCGCTCTGCTCTATGGTGTCGTCATTTGGTTGCGCAATAAATTATTTAATTGGGGCGTTCTTACGAGCCTGCCGATTCCTGGAAAATCCATTTGTATTGGCAACATTGCCGTCGGTGGCACCGGCAAATCGCCGCATGTAGCCTACCTTATTGAACTTCTTTCTGAGCGTTTTGCTATTCAAGTATTAAGTAGAGGATACGGCAGAAAAACAAAAGGCTATCTAGAGATCTCGACCCATTCTAGCGCCGCCCAAGTTGGAGATGAACCACTCATGCTTTATGAAAAATATCACACCAAGGCCCACTTCGCGGTATGTGAAAACCGAAAATTTGGCGTTCAACAACTTAAAAAACAAAACCCAGAAGCCATTCTTCTGCTCGATGACGCTTTTCAGCACCGCTGGGTAAAAGCTGGTTTAAATATCGTTTTGAGTACCTATGACAGGCCTTTTTGGAACGATGCGCTCTTACCAGCAGGACGCTTGAGAGAGCCAGCTTATGCACTCAAAAGAGCAGATGCGCTGGTCATCACGAAATGTCCGGCTTTTGAGGAAATTGATGCCAACGAATTGGCACGAATCAGCGCAAAGTTTGATATTCCCGTGTTTTTCTCTGGCTACCGATACAAGCCACTGCAAGTGCTCACAAGACCTGTAGCCGCGTTGAACAAAGCGCTTTTAGTGAGCGCTATCGCAGATCCGAAGCAACTCGAGCACGGTTTGCCCAAAACAATGCATTTTGAACAATTGCATTTTGCAGACCACCATGCCTACACGAAACAGGATATCAAAGCTATTCACCATTTTTTTGATACCTTTGCAGATGAAAACACAGTGCTTGTCACGACCGCCAAAGACTGGATAAAAATTGCGTCTTTGTTGAGTAAAGAAGAACAACAAAAATACCCTTGGTATTTGCTGTCTTTTGAACTCGAGTGGCATGACCAAGCCGCATTTAACCAATTTATTAGCGCTTATGTTGACGCAAATTAAAGAAAGCACCGCATACATTCAGAGCAGAACACAAGTTCAGCCATCAATCGGCATCATTCTAGGTACAGGTCTAGGTGGCTTGGTCAAAGAAATTGAAATCATCGACGAGATTAACTACCAAGACATTCCCCACTTTCCTGTTTCAACTGTGGAAAGTCACTCAGGTAAACTCATTTTTGGTCGCATTGGTGGTAAAAATGTGGTTGCCATGCAGGGACGTTTTCATTATTACGAAGGTTACACACTTCAACAAGTCACGTTTCCGGTGCGCGTCATGAAACTGCTCGGCATTGAAAAGCTTTTTGTGAGTAATGCCTCTGGTGGTGTCAATCCCGATTTTGAAGTGGGCGAAATCATGATCATGAACGATCACATCAATTTGTTTCCGGGCAATCCGCTAATCGGTAAAAATATCGATGAACTTGGCCCTCGTTTTCCCGACATGAGTGACCCTTATGACCAAGAAATGATCGACAAAGCCTGTCAAATTGCCAAAGATCTTGGCATCCGCGTTGCTGTTGGCTGTTATGCAGGTCTGACTGGCCCAACACTTGAAACCCCGTCGGAGTACAAATATGTACGCGTCATTGGCGCCGATGCCGTTGGAATGTCCACCGTTCCAGAGGTCATTGTAGCGCGTCACATGAGCATTCCTTGTTTTGCTATTTCAATCATCACCGACCTCGGTGTGCCCGGTAAAATCAAAAAAGTGAGTGTCCAAGATGTGATTGAAGTGGCCAGCAGACAAGAGCCAAAAATGACGCAAATCATGAAAGAACTCATTTCCAGCATCTAAACTATTTGAGCATGGAAGATTCCCTTAGAGCGCGCTACGAAGTTGTCATTGGACTCGAAGTCCACGCGCAACTCCTCACGGATACCAAAGCCTATTCCGCGGATCTCAATGCCTATGGTTCTGCGCCAAATACGAACATTAGCGCCATTACCCTTGGTCATCCGGGTACATTGCCCGTAATGAATCGCAAAACTATAGACTTCGCCATTAGACTCGGGCTAGCTTGCGGTTGCCAAATTGCACCCAATCAGCATTTTGCACGTAAGAACTACTTTTATCCAGATTTACCGAAAGGATATCAAATTACACAAGATACAACCCCAATTTGTACAGGTGGTCAAATTCTGATTCGCACCGAAGATGGGCAACAAAAACCTATCGGCCTGACCAGAATCCACATGGAAGAAGACGCCGGTAAAAGCATACATGACGTCGATGTCTTTGACACGCTTGTCGACCTCAACCGTGCCGGAACGCCATTGCTTGAAATCGTTTCTGAACCAGATCTTCGCTCCTCAACCGAGGCCTATAATTACCTCACAGAGATTCGTAAACTGCTCCGCTACCTCGATATCTGTGATGGCAACATGGAAGAAGGTTCTATGCGTTGTGATGCCAATGTATCTGTTCGTCTTGTTGGCGCCAAAGATTTTGGAACCAAGGTCGAGGTCAAAAACATGAACTCGATTCGCAATGTACAACGAGCCATTGAATTTGAAATTACACGTCAGATTGAGGCGCTCGAAAGTGGACAAACACTGGTTCAAGAAACCCGCGGTTTCGATGCGCTGAAAGGCAGCACTATTTCGATGCGTACAAAAGAAGCTGCCAACGACTATCGCTATTTTCCTGAACCTGACCTCCCTCCGATTCACGTAAGCACAGCTCATATTGCGCAAATTGCTGCCCAAATGCCCGCATTGCCAAATGCCCTATTTGAGCGCTACACAAAAAGCTACGGTTTAAGTGACTACGATGCCTACAATATAACCGATCAGAAAGGCCTGGCACTTTATTACGAAGGCCTCATTGCCCAAACTAAAAATTACAAAGCCGCTGCAAACTGGCTCATGGGAGAAATCAAATCTTACCTCAATGAACAAGGAATCGACATCACGTCTTTTCCATTGGCTCCGGGCCGCATTGCAGCGCTTATCGACCTCATCGATGCAGGTAAAATTTCCAACTCTATCGCTGCTCAACGCGTATTTCCGGAATTGTTCAAAAGCGAGCAAAGCCCATTGGAAATTGCCGAAGCACTCAACCTGATTCAAAGTTCGGACAGCACTGTCATTGAAGGGTTCATTACAGAAGTCATTAACAGTAATCCCAACGAGGTGGAACGCTACAAAAATGGCGAAAAGCAACTGATCGGCTTTTTTATGGGGCAACTCATGAAAGTATCTGGCGGAAAAGCAGACCCAAAAGCCTCGAATGCCCTGCTCAGACAAAAACTAGAAGCCCAATGACAGCAACTTGGTCGCGACGTCAAAATTTAATCCTAGTTGGTGTTTTACTTGCGATTCTCGCCGTTATTTGGTGGGTTTCCAGAAGTGAACTCGAGAAAAATGGTTTAGAAGAAAACGTATTGATCAGCGGTCAAATCAAAGGCGCAGGGGGGCTTCAGCTTTTTTTAGAAGCACCCAGTGACCGCGGCACCATTTCTGTTGCACAAACCGAAATTGAAGCCGATGGCTCTTTTGAACTGCCCGCTAATATTCCAGGTTTGGGTATTTACAACCTTAGGATATCTGACCTCAATGGCAGCACAATTTGGCTGCCTTTGCAGCCCAAAGATGATCTGAGTGTTCGTTGTAAAATCGAAAACTTCGGCTTTCAGCCAGGTATCAAAGGCGTTCCTTGGGCCAAAACTTATGCCCAACTCATGCAAGCCACTCAAAAATTTGAAAACACGCAGAAAGATCTTCAAGCAAATACTCGTGGCCTGAGTCAAGATGTGATTCAAGAGGCCTACACCTTGGCCAAAAACAACTACGAAACTTTTTGTGTCAAAGCCATTCATCGTGAATTAAAGAGCCCCCTTAACATCATGCTCAGCATGAATCTACTCCCAACAACGGGCTTTGAAGATTGGAACAGCACCCACCTCAGCGTTCTCGAAAAACTGAGTATGGCTTTTGCCAAACACTACCCTGGACAGCCAGCTAGTACCAATATGCAAGCGCAGTACCAACAAATTGAAGATGCCTTTTTTGCATATACGCAAATGACCAATGGCAGTATGCCCGCTTCGCCCATCTCGCTTCCTGGGCCAGATGGCAAAACACGCAACCTGAGCGACCTAAAAGGAAAATACGTGCTCATCGACTTCTGGGCATCTTGGTGTGGTCCTTGTAAAATTGAAATGCCCAACGTGGTTGCACTTTATAAGAAGTACAAGCCCAAAGGATTTGCTATTTTCAGTGTTTCACTCGACGAAGATCCAGCAAAATGGAAAGAAGCCATTCAAACTTGGGGCATGACCTGGCCGGATCATGTTAGTGATCTCAAAGGTTGGAAATCAGATTTGCCGCAGCGCTACCAATTCGATGGCATACCTTACAC
>JBJTNX010000240.1:0-8808 GCA_046074325.1 Sphingomonadales bacterium | reverse complement strand
AGGGCTGCAACGCCGGCTACAGTTGGGCAAGCATCTTCGCTATCGATGATTTTGTCGCCGTCGGTATCTGGGCAGCCTTCAAATTCTTTGAGGCCGGCCACAGTTGGGCAAGCATCTTCGCTATCGATGATTTTGTCGCCGTCGGTATCTGGGCAGCCTTTAAATTCTTTGAGGCCAGCAACATCTACACAAGCATCCTCGGAATCTGGAATCCCATCGTTGTCGGTGTCCGGACAACCCAAGAAGGCCCAAGTTCCGGGGACATTTTTACATTCGTCCATTTTGTCAGAGACCTTGTCTTTGTCTTTGTCCTTGACGCGATGATACAAGATGGGCAAACGCAATCCGGCATAGAAGTCGATGCCGCTGATTTGACCTTTGGCACGAATGATATTCATGTCATTGAGTCCTAAAATGACAGGTCCTATGCGCGTTGCTAAACCTGCCCGCCAGCCACTGTATTTGTTGTATGCAATCGGAACATAAAGTCCAAAATAAGGACTGTCGAAACTTGGTGTAAAAGATAATTGAGTCGCAATATTCACCTTAGAATCTTTTTTCTTCGGTATCATATTGACCATTGCACTGGCATTCACATAGAAATAGCTCCACAGGTGGTAATCGAGTTGCAAGCTCATGGCTGTTGGCGTTCGCATACGAAAAGTTTGACCTGGAACTTGGAGGGAAACCCATTCATTATTGTTGGCTGCTGTTGACTCGTTGATGAGCGAGTCGATGATCATGTCAAAAGATTCGAGGTCCGTAGACGTATTAAAGCGTTGAAGGTCAAAAAGGGAGTTGGAATTCACAACAAAGTTGCGGCTGAGCCCACCTTTCGTAAATTTCATGCCGCCCATATCCAATACGGACAAACCTACACGCGCTTTATATTTGTTTTCGTTGCGCATCCAGAGGTCCGTTTTGCCGTCCATGTCATATTTGAACTTGGCATAATTTGGCCGCCATTCGTAAACCGCACCGATATCAAGACCAAATCCAATTGAACCTGGTTTGAGGTAATTTTTGATATTGTTACTATTGATTAGGCCGGCAACACCATCTGAAATAAAATCACCCACTTCTTTGGAGTAGCCGTAATCAAAAGTTCCGGCGAGGTATTGAGAGGTGTCTTCATTAACAAGATTGTAACTGAAATCTTGAGTGTGCACATACGCACTTGCAAAACCAAGTAGCACTTTAGGTGTTACGCCTACCTTTAAAAAGTGTTGTTTGTTGTCTATGACGACTTGGCTATAATTGAATCCGATTTCGCTCCAAGTGAGGTGATCCACATTCACTAATTCCTCATTGAGCTGCATATTCCAAAGCGCAGGATATTCCAAACCTTCTTCTGAGAGGACTGCTAATTTGGGGTCCATATTATCGATATTGGTAATGGAGCGTAAATTCGCGTAAATACCCAACGAGCGTTTCTCGCCAATATGAAATGCAAGGTTAAAAAGGTCGAGTCTAAAATTGATATTGGCACCGAGCACACCCTCTGAATCTTTGTTGTAATTGTGTACGATAAGTCGGTCGATGAATGTAGAAGAAGGATAGGCCCAAGCATTGAGTAAGGCCGTGTCTGTAAAAGATTGAACCCACCATTTTCCGCCACCGCCTTGCTCGGCGCGCATGGCATCAGCATTGAAAGAACCAAAGTTTTGATAAGTAAACAAATTGACTGCAGGCAGTGCGAGGTCCATTTTGTATCGGCCATCGACAAAAGATGCCGGATTCACTAAATTGCCTAAAGCACCTGCATAATTGCTTGTACTTGTGCCGAGGTAGGCTTGTGCACGTGCTTGAAATAAGCTGAGCAAAATCAGAAGGAGAGCGCCGTATTTTTTCATTGTCTATTGTATTGAATTAAGTAGGTTCCTAAGTAGGTGGTTAGTGAGTAGGCATTATTGCCAAAAGCACTTAGTTGTATTTCTTGTTGGCCGTGTCTTTTTTGTGTATCTAGGTCTCGACCTAAGTCGTCGAGGAGGTATATTTGGTTGCCTATGGCATCGAGAAGTGCTAAAATTTGTCGTTGGTCATTTGTCAAGTAAGTTGTAAACTGACTGATTTCTACAGCATTGATTGTTTTTTCCCAGGCGCGTTGACCATCCAAGGAATAGGCGTAGAGTGCAGTGTTGTTTTTGAAAAGTAACATTTGGTTATTGCCCTGAAGATAAGACCCAATGCATTCAACGGCATTGGGCACGCCAAATTGTTTTTGACCATTAGACGAGAGCACAGTTGCCTTACTTTTACTTACTTTGACCGCAAAAGCACCTCCTTGGTTGGCCACCAAAACATAGGTAGAATCTACAGTTTGTTTGATTTGGCTACGTCTTTTTGCCACATCGATTAAATGGTATTGATTGTCCGTCAAAATACTGACAAACGGCTTTCCGGCGGATTTATAAGAAAGCAGTTGTTTTGGTGTTTGTCCGACATTGAATTGTTTGATTAAGCCGCCGTTTTCATTGTAGAGCAATACCGAATTGGCATCATTAACACAGATGAACTCTTTTTTACCTTTATTATCCACGACTTGTATAGCTGTACCGGCTTGGTGTGAAAGTCGATAAACGATTCTGCCAGTTTTATCAAAAAGTTGCGCTTCGTTAGCAAACTGCACGCAAATCAGTTGAGGAAAGGCTTTGATTTGATAAAGGCCTTTAACATCTTGTTGAACTTGTTTATCCCATTTGCGCAATCCGTTGATATAGCCAACAAGCTGATGATTTTCGGTAAATACAATTGCATTACCTCGTTGATCAAAGGTTGCAAAGTGCAGTATCCGATAACCAGGATTCATTACAAAATAGTCTCTGATTTTATCGCTTTCTTCGTTTATAGCAGCGCTCTGCTTGTAATAGTTGGTCTGTACAATTTGCTTGCCGAGTAGCGTTACGGTTTGTTTTTGACCCGGATCTACCCATCTTGCGCTTACCTTCCGTGGCATATTTGCAAAAAAGCGTTTGGTAAGTCGTTCGTCTTGGGCAAGCGTTTGACCTAAGTTTGCAGCTGCTAATGCTTGATCTAGTAAGGCTTTGTCTGGGCTTGCCAAACCAAATTGACCAAAAACAGCCACATGCCAAGTGTTTTTATTGGGATCGATTAGTTTACTAAAATGTAGGCGGTCAAATGAAGCTGTTTCGGTGTTTAATTCAGGTTTATGGAAATATTCGTTCAGCGTTTGTATGGGATTGGCATTTTCATTGAAATCAAAAATAACCAAGCTTGAGCTGTCTTTTTTGAGATGAACAAAACCACTTTTCATGCACTTTAACCAAGGGCTATTGGCAAATTTTGGGTCGAGCTGAACAGCATACGTTTTGTCATAGAAGTAGTAAGTGTTAAAAAAATCTGGAACGACCTCGCTAAATAGTGCTTGATCATCTTTTTTACTGAGTTGCGGGTTTCGATTATTGGTTTTAATGTAGCGGTAGTAACCCTCCTTTTTGCGGTAGGTTTCTGTTAGTTTAATTTGATTTTGCTCCCAACTAAACCAAGCAAAACTGGCTTTTGCACTCACTTGAATTTTGTTTTGTTGGGCAACGGGAAGTTCGCCGTCATAGACGAGTAATTGATTGCCATTGAAAAGGCCATGTAGTTTCCCAAATGTAAATTTTTTCAGGCGCCCCATTTGAAACGGGAATAAACCATTCTGGAAAAGTGCTTTGACTTCAGTTGCGGTCCAATTTGTTTTTTTCTCAATTAACATTTTGGTATGCTTCGAACTAAAGAATATGATGCTTGGTTCTTTAAGCTGTTTACGAAATGAAAAGTAAAGACTTTGATTGAGTTCTGTTGTGACAATTCGCTCATTATTCCAGTCTAGTGAATTGGGGTCTTGGACTACGAAAACGGTGCGGTCTTTCGGCGTGAAATAATGCCTGAAATCCGTAAGATTTTCATTGGATAAAACATCATAGGCACTGAATAAAATCCAGCCTAAAGAAAGCAATCCGATGCTCAAGAGAATAAGGCGTTGACGCATTCGCTTTTTTTTCAAAGTTAGTTTCCCTTTACGCGCAAAAAACGGAGCTTTTCAATTCTAATTAACAGGTCTTTGTGTACACAATGGTGTCGACGAGTCAGTCGAAAAGCGCCAGCTGATTTTGCAGTGGTAAAAGTTGAAAAGTCATACGGTGAAATGGACTAGGACCAATAGCGGCAATAGCGGAGCGATGCGCTAAAGTAGGATAGCCTTGGTTGCGGTCCCAGCCATATGCTGGATGTAATTGATGTAACTCGGACATCAATTGATCGCGTTCGGTTTTAGCTAAAATACTTGCTGCTGCAATACTCGCAAACCGCGCATCGCCTTTAACCATACATTCGTACGGAATTTGATGGTAGGGTTTAAAGCGGTTGCCATCGACTAAAATAAATTCAGGTTGAATAGACAATTGGGCCAGCGCCCGGTGCATGGCTAAAATACTGGCATTTAAGATATTTATCTGGTCTATTTCAAGGTGGTCAACTATACCGATACCAAATGCGCTTGCTTTCTCTATGATTTCCTGTCGAAGTGTAGTGCGTTGTTTGGCACTTAATTTTTTGGAATCATTTAGTGCTTTAATTGGTTTTCTAGGGTCTAAAATAACCGCAGCGGCCACAACGGGCCCGGCAAGGCAGCCTCTTCCGGCTTCATCACAACCCGCCTCAACTGCAAAGGTGTGTTGATACGGTAATATTAACGTTTCCACATTGCCAAATTATTGAAATATTTCGTAGTTTTATGCGAAACTAAATTCTCAACTATGAAAAAAGTAGCGCTCCTCGCACTGGCACTAGGTCTCAACTTATTGGTTTTTGGACAAAAAACACTCAATGCCAGTGTCAAAAACAAAGCAGAATTGCAAAGCGGTATTTCCACTGGTCATATTCGCCTCACTTTACCTGAAGAGGTTACCCAAGAGAACGTCATCATGTACGCGAAATACTACACGAACATGTTTACTGTAGATTTCGATGCTAAATCTCATGTAGCTACTTTTCATATGTTGACCAACGATGCCAACTCAAGACGTGTGATCTTGCGTTTTTTGGGGGCTAATCAAATTGTAAATGTGCAAGTCGAAGACCGTCTTTACGATCTCGGTACATTCTTCGATACGTATCTCCAATAATCCATCTTTTAAACGTTCTGATGAAGTTGTTTTTTGTCGCGGTTGCCGCTTTTGCGTTCAGTTTATCTAGTTGTAAATCAACAAAAATGGCCTACAAGCATTATGGCCCAACAGCGGTAGATTCTACCCAGGCCATTACACTTGACGAAATGGTTAAAACCTTTGCAGCGCAGCCAAAAAACGATGTTTTCACTTTTTATGCGCCTTTAGTAGGTGTTTGTCAAAGTGCAGGCTGTTGGGTAAAAGTACAACCAACTGGCAGTGAGGCTATTCGTGTCCGCTTTAAAGATCATTTCTTGATTCCACCAGTAACTGAAATCAATTCTGTGGCCTATTTTCATGGCCGTGCCTACTACGATACCATTTCAGTTGCCTTACAAAAGCACTTCCTCGAAGATGCAAAAGCCCCTCAATCCGAAATCGATCAAATCACGCAACCCAAAATTGAGTTGAATTTTGAGGCAGACGGTGTTTGGGTTAAGAAGACTTCTTCAAAGTCAAAAAAGTAATCAAAACCGAAGTTGCTAACAAGATAGCCGTAAGCCACCACAATCTGGATGGCATCATGGTAATGGCCACCATATTTATTGGAATGAGCACAATTGCCAATAGGTGAAATCTACCTTGATTTTTATTTTCTGAAATCATACATGCCACCAGGTGTAAAACACAAATGCAGCGGAATATCGTCTTTATTGAGATCCGTGATTTCTACGAATTCATCAAAAAGGTGTATTCCGATAAAAATACAATCTGGTTTACATTGCTTGAGCAAGCGGTCATAAAATCCTTTTCCATAACCGACGCGCTGCCCTTCAGAACTAACCGCTAGAAGCGGGACAATCACATAATCTAGTTTACTTGCAAGAATGGTTCGACCATATTTTGGTTCGGGTATACCAAAGCTACTGACTTCCAATTGACTTGGATGTTCGTAATGATATAATGAAAGACTGTGATCTGAAAAATTTGCCTTGGATAAGACCGGATGTCCACCTTTGAGCATGATGTCCTCTAAAAGGCCATAAGTTGAGATTTCTTTTTGCTGTTCAATGGGTAAAAAAATGCTCACATATTTTGCACTAAAACGAACAGAATTCAGCACAAGTGCTTGAACTTGTGCTGATATCTTGGAAAGGTCATAGGGGCTGAGTTGTGCACGCTTTTGCTTGTAAAGCTTGCGGATCTCGGCTTTTGTCATGTTACAAACGAACGCCTAGTTCTGAAAGTTTGCGGTTGTCAACGACTTCAGCTTTTTTGCGTAAACCACCCATTGCTTGGCCTTCAACTTGGTTGGCTAAGGATTGTTTGAGTTGGTCTTTTTCAGCTTGATAATTCTTAGTAGCAGGCGCTTTTGTGGTAGACTTAATTTGGATAACATAAACACCGGTTTCACCTTTAAGTGGAAGTGTGCGTTGTCCTTTTTTAAGTGCGCCTGAGAATAGATTTCCGATAATAGTTGGCTCATAGCCAGCATTGGAAATTTGAGGATTACCAAAAGTGATTTCTGCGTCAATTACAGGTGTGTTAAAGCGCTTGGAAATAGCATCTAAGGATTTACCAGCCATTTGGTTCATGAAACGTTTAGCTTTTTTCTCCTGAATGAGTTCGCGTTCCATTTGAGCGCGCACGTTTTCAAACAAAGGCTCTCCTTTTGTGCGAATGGCGCTAATCATGGCAATAACATATTTTTCTTTGTCGCGGATAGGAGCAAGGGTCATGGAGCCAACGGCTGCATCTTCTGCGTAAGCCATCTCTAATAAGCGGTCACGGGCCATTGTTGTGGTGAAGCCGTAAACTTTAGGGGCGTTGTCTTCAATTTGAATCACGCGCGGTGCGTAGTTTGCACGCGTAACGATGGTGTCGAAGAGCGCTGCCTTTTTGAACGGATCTTCTTCTTTGGAGATCTTGCGATCAAGTTTCAATAGAATTCCGTTTACTTCGCTTTCCATGTTAGCAACGGTTTCATCAGATGGCTTGAATGTAAGGCTAATTGATGCCAGTAATGGGAATTTAGAAGCAGAGCGGTCTAATACTTCCATGATGTGGTAACCAAACTCTGATTTTACGATGCCAATTTTACCGATTGGGGCGGTTGCTGCATAGGCACCGAATTCTTTTACCATATCTCCTTCGAGGAAGTCTTCGTAAACACCACCTTTGTCTTTGGATCCTGGATCTTCAGAAAACTTCTTGGTGATTTCGTCCCAGTTTGTTTTGTTGACGATTTTTAATACGCTATCTGCTGTTTTCTTTTTCGCAGCGAGCGTCTTTTCATCCATGGAAGTATTGGTTGTGATGAGGATGTGACGCACCTTGAGGCTTGCAGGAGTAAACCCAATTACTTTTGAGAGCACCATTTTCTCTTTTGAGACGTAAGGCCCAACTAATTGACCTAGTGCAGCTGTCTTGAAAATGGTATCAAGGCTCATAGGGTAAGTTTGGTAACGCTCGGCTTTAGGGTGACCCTCAGGAACGGCAGTTGCGCGTTTATCACTAAAATAAACGGGTGTCTCGCTATTCTTAGCGATGAATGCGGAGTCGTTGGTTGAGGCTGAGAAACCTTGACGCAAGGTGTTCATTTTAGCCGTGAATACGGTTGAGTCTGCTTTTGACGGACGAATATTGACATCAAACATTTTGATATCTCGGCTCGGGTTGCGTACGAGGTATTTTTTGTCGCCTTTGTGTTCCTCAAAGTAAGCTTGAAGTTCTTTCTCAGTGACTTTAATATCGGCATCTGAAATTTCTGTGTAACGACGAACGACAAATGAAATCGTTTTCTTTTCGTTGTTGGCAAGATATTGGTCTTTGGCCTCGAGGTCTGTAACAAAAACACCTTGTTTAAGCAAACCAAAGTACTTTTCTGTTTTGCGGCGATCTGTATGGTAGGCTTTGAAACCATTCCATTGGTCAACAGCTTGTTTTTCTTTAGACTTTTTGAGGTTATCGAGTGTTGCTTTGAGTTTGACACGACCGTTCTCGATAGATTGAGGCGTTTGAATGCCGGTTAAGGAATCAGTAAAGAATTGTGCGAGGTCTTGAATGACGCCAAAACCGTCTTTGGCCATCCAATATGAATCGAGCTCGCGGTCTGTAACGCCAATACCTAATTTTTCATATTCTTTGCTCAGAATGGTTGAGTCAACCATAAAGTTCCAAGCTTTGTCTGTAGAAGCCTCCATGTCGGCATCGGTAAATTCTTTGCCGTTTTGCATGGCTTGATTGCGTTCTTGCTCTTGAAATTTAGCACTTGCAATACTATAGCTTGCTGGATCTACTTTTTCTCCGAAGACCAAACCGATGCCGTATTCACCTTCACCGATGCCAAATAAACTTTGGTAGTCATTGAGAATGAATGCCAACAAAGCAATGCCGATCATTGCAACGAGTAAACCTGATTTTGCGCGAATTTTACCAATTAATGCCATGTGTATTCCATTTTAAGTCTGCGAATATATGAAGATTTGAGCAGAGCCCCAAGTATTATTGCACAAAAAAGGAGGTCTAGCGACCTCCTCCTTTCGTGGTGTTATTTTCATTGGTTTTCTGCGGCTTAGGGGCCACTTCTGTACCTGTTGGTTTTGGTGCTACCGGTTTCGGTGTAGTGGGTGCCGGTGTTGGTTTTGGTGTTACTGGTTTTGGCGTTACCGGTTTGGGTGTGGTCGGTGCCGGCGTT
>JBJTNX010000239.1:0-4275 GCA_046074325.1 Sphingomonadales bacterium | reverse complement strand
CTTACCGCTGGCTTTATATTTTTATATAAGGACCATTCGCGAAATTATTTTTGAGATAACGGGTACTTACCCCTTGACTCTTGACAGACAATCGCCAGTTGGGCATTTTTCTGAGCGTTATAACCGAGAAGCGAATTTTTGGGATGTCATTTGGACCCTATGGAATTTAGCACTGTTGGTGTGCTTGTTATTGTTGTTGTTTTTTGTTTGAAGGAGAATAAGGAAATAGCATTTGCACATACCCTAAATAAACAAGCTTCATTGCTACTCAAAATCGTAATTAATCATCCATTTTATGTGGTAACGATCAGTGAAAATGGCAAATAGCGCGCCCCAATCGGTTTTTTGAAGGGGCATTTCTACCACACCACCCTCGCTGAGTAGCTCAAACCAACTTTGTGCTTCTGCCTCATTGGTGGCATTTAATGAAATATGTGTGTTATTACCGAGTTCAATCTTTTGACCATTACTAGGCAAAATATCTGATGCCATTAAAGAATAACCAGGTGCGATTTCCATGGCAATATGCATGATGCGATTCTTTTCTTCTTCGGAAAGGTGTTCGCCATAGGGGGTGTCACCGAACTTTTGTTTGATTTGGATTGTGCCGTTAAAAGCTTTTTGATATAAATTAAAAGCTGCTTCAGCCTGTCCATCGAAATTGAGATAAGGAATGAGATAAAATGCCATGTTTTTTTATTTAAATATAAGGAGAACTTTGAATTAGTTCAGGTGAATTCAGGCAACAAAAAAACCCGAATCTTTCGACTCGGGTTTTCCTTGTAGCGGGGACAGGACTCGAACCTGTGGCCTTCGGGTTATGAGCCCGACGAGCTACCAACTGCTCCACCCCGCAATATATCTTGAAACGTGTTGTTTTCCGTATTGGGACTACAAAGATAGGAACTTTTTTGGGTTCTGCAAAATTTAAATACCCAAAAATGCTTAGCGCACAGTAGGGCCGGCACCAAATTCTTTTTCGGAAGCCAAGAAGCTGAGTTTACCTTCTTCGTTTTCAGCCATTAAGATCATGCCTTGTGATTCGATGCCTCGGATTTTTCTGGGTTCTAAATTCAGTAATACAAGAACTGTTTTACCAATAATTTCTTCAGGGGCATAATGTTCAGCGATTCCTGATACAATGGTGCGGTGGTCAATGCCAGTGTCTACGGTGAGTTGTAAAAGTTTATCGGCTTTTTCTACTTTTTGAGCACTGAGAATGGTGCCCATTCGGAGGTCCATTTTGGAAAAGTCATCGAAGGCAATAGCGTCTTTCATGGGTGGAAATTTAGATGCTGGGGCTGCGGTAGCCTTAAGTTTGGAGATTTCGGATTCGACGAGCGTATCTTCGATTTTTGCAAATAAAATCTGTACCTCGCCAATTTGATGGCCAGCTGCCAGTAAGTCTGTACGGCCAAGATTTGTATATTTTGGCCAAGATGCATTGAGCATTTTGGATAATTTCTCGGCGGTCGCGGGTAAAAATATTTGACAAGCGATTTGCAAGTTTGCTGTGATTTGCAAGGCCAAATGCATAATGGTTTCAACGCGCTCTGGATCGGTTTTTACGAGTTTCCAGGGTTCGTTGTCGGCCAAATATTTGTTGCCGATTCTGGCCAATTGCATCATCTCTGCCTGAGCCTCTCGCAGTTTGTAGGCGTAGGCTAATTTGGAGATTTTAGTCGGAATTTCTTGAATTTGGGCAATTAAGATTTGGTCCTCAGGAGTCAGGGCGCCGATCGCAGGAACCTTACCTTCATAGTATTTGTTGGTCAAGACCAGTGTGCGGTTTACGAAGTTGCCCATGATGTCAGCTAGCTCAGAATTGACCCTCGTCTGGAATTCTTTCCAAGTAAATTCAGCGTCTTTGGTTTCAGGTGCAATGGCCGTTAGAACATACTTCAGTTCGTCGGTTTTATCAGGATAAGCTGCTAGATACTCGTGTAGCCAAACTGCCCAATTTCTGGAGGTGGAGAATTTGTCGCCTTCGAGGTTTAAGAATTCGTATGCAGGTACGTTGTCAGGTAAAATAAAGTCCCCGTGGTTCTTGAGCAGAATAGGAAAGATAATCGCATGAAAAACAATATTGTCTTTGCCAATGAAGTGTACCAATTTACGATTTTGGGCTTTGTTTTTGAGCCAATATTGCTCCCAGTCTTTGCCGTTGTCTTGGGCCCATTGTTTGGTCGCCGAAATATAGCCAATAGGGGCGTCTAACCAAACGTAAAGCACTTTGCCGTCGGCACCTGGTAGCGGTACTTTGACCCCCCAATCGAGATCGCGGGTCATGGCGCGTGGCCTCAAGCCGCCATTGATCCAAGACATGCATTGGCCAATTACTTGGTTGCGCCATTCTTTCGGGTTGTGTTGGATTGCTCCGTCTAAAGTTCCTTCTTGAATCCAATCTTTGAGCCAAACTTCATGTTGGTCCATGGGTAAGTACCAATGGGAGGTGGATTTCAGGACAGGTGTTTTCCCGCTTAAGGTAGAAACAGGATTGATTAAATCTGTTGGACTGAGGTCTGAGCCGCATTTTTCACATTGGTCACCGTAGGCGCCTGCATGCTGACATTTTGGGCAAGTCCCCGTAATGTAGCGGTCTGCTAGAAATTGTTGGTATTGTTCGTCGAAATATTGTTCAGAGACTTCTTCGGTAAATTGTCCTTGTTCGTGTAAGCGCTTGAAAAAATCAGCCGAGGTTTGGTGATGTAAAGCACTTGAGGTGCGGTGAAAAATATCAAAACTGATCTGAAAATCAGCAAAAGCTTTGCGGATAATTCCGTCGTATTTATCGACGATGTCCTGTGGACTGAGCCCTTCTTTCTTGGCACGCAAGGTGATGGCCGCACCGTGTTCGTCTGAACCACATATAAAAGCGACATCGTGGTCGTTCATACGCAAAAAGCGCACGAAGATATCGGCTGGAAGATAAACGCCAGCAACGTGCCCTAAATGGAGGGGGCCATTGGCGTAAGGCAATGCTGCCGTAACGGTATAAGATGCTTTGGACATATTGCAAAGATAGCAAATAAAAAAGGGACGGTTGCCCGTCCCTTTGTTCAGTTCAAAATGGGTTGAACTTATTTTTTAACTACATTGAATTGTGCCGTTTTACCATTCTCAAGTGTTACGTTGAAAATGTAAAGACCAGTTTGCAATGCATTGATGTTTACGTTGTCTTGGCCAGCAGCAAGGTTCAAAGTTGAAGTCATGGCAACTTTTCCAGCTACATCAGTAACTGTCAATTGTGCAACACCTTCGCCTTCGATAGCAACAGTTACTACGTCGTTAGCAGGGTTAGGGAATGCTTTACCTGCAACTGAATTCAATTCTGTAACGCTTACGTCGTTGTCAGCTACACCGATTGCCACTGAACTTGGGATGTCTGATCCAAAACCAGCTGCATACCAAGTACCATCGCTTTCGTTTGGCGCCATTGGCTGAAGGTAGTAAGCCTCGTTCCAAGTAAGGTTGGTTGCGTTTTCGTGACCCATGTAAAGGTTTAAGTTTACAGTTTGAACACAAGCTAAATAACGTTGGTTATCTTCGAGTGCAACTGGTGTAGTGAAAGCACCGTATACTGTTTGACCTTGAAGATCGTCTGGGAAATAATAGAAACCATTCGCTACTTCAGTAAGCGTGTTGAAAGCCAAGTTTGCGTCGTTAAGGTCAGCAAAAACGTCTTCCCACTTGTAGAGGTAGAGCGCCATTTCTTCACCGGTAAGCAATACACCAGAAGCTGCAGAAGTTGTAGCTGAGAAATAAATTCCTGTTGCTTTAAGACGGCTTGCATTTGCGTTGTCGATTACTTGACATGCAGAGTAAGTCTGGTTGTTGGTACCCGGACGGTAGTAATTGCCACCAGTTGGTGATCCGGTTGTTGGATCAGCCTGTGCGTAGCTGAACATAGAGTCTGTTACAGTAAAGGTAGTGGTCAATACGTTGTCTGCATTGTAGTCGTCTGCTGTACTTAAAGTTAGGGTATAAGTAAGTGTGTAGGTTCCTGCAGGGTAAGAGGCCAAAGAAAAGTTTGGCAAGCTAGATGCGCCACCAGGTATGACGTCAAGGGAGTCACCAGCAGCAAGGCTGATACCAGAAGCCGTGTTGTCGTAAACGGTTGCACCAGATGGATTTGTGATCTTAGCGTTCAATGCCATACCTGTTTGTGCTTGGTTACCATAGTTGTAAACGCGTGAACCCAAATCAAAGTTAAATTCGGTTCCGTTCTGCGCCAACTGTGAAGGAATCATGGCTTGGCGTGGCAATAAAGTAGCT